>JAKITG010000014.1 GCA_021648195.1 Flavobacteriaceae bacterium
AAATTTTATTGCATACACGTTCCAAAAAATAACGATCGTGCGTTACCATAAACAAGGTTATTTTTTCTTTTTTGAAATAATTTTCAAGCCATTCTATCATTTCTAAATCCAAATGATTTGTGGGTTCATCGAGAATTAATAAATCTGGTTTATGAATTAAAATTATTGCCAACGAAAGGCGTTTTTTTTGACCTCCAGATAAATCAGAGATAGATTGTTTTAAATCAAAAAACTTTAACTTTGAAAGTATTTGTTTGTATTGTGTTTCAAAATCCCAAGCGTTATAAGATTCCATCAATTCAAATGCTTTTTGATAAGCAGTTTCATCTTCAGGGTTTTCCAACGCTTTTTCATATTGTTCAATAACTTTTAGCGTAGGATTATCTGAACTAAAAATGGCTTGTTCAATACTCATTGTATCATTTAACTCTTCTTTTTGAGAAAGATATGCAATGTGCAAGTCTTTTCGTGAAGTAATTTTACCCGTATCAGAAGAATCTAATCCAGCAATAATATTTAGAATAGAGGTTTTTCCTGTACCATTTTTTGCTACAAAGGCTATTTTTTGCTCTTTATTTATTCCGAAAGAAATATCTTTAAATAACACACGTTCGCCATAACTTTTAGAAATATTTTCTACTGTAAGATAATTCATCGAATTGATTTTGTACAAAGAAACGAAAAACTTACAAAAATTGTATATTTGCAAGCAACAGAATTTAGAAAGAAATAAAGAATGAAGATAATAGTACCAATGGCAGGAATTGGATCGCGATTGCGCCCACACACACTTACAACGCCAAAACCCTTAACTTTAATTGCAGGAAAGCCAATTGTACAAAGGTTGGTAGAGGATATTGCAGGAATTATAAATCAAAAAATTGATGAGATTGCGTTTATTATTGGTCCCGCTTCAAAAGGGTTTCCTGCGGATACTAAAGATAGGTTGTTAAAAATAGCCGAAGACCTGAACACCAAAGGAACTGTTTTTGTGCAAGAACAAGCACTTGGAACTGCACACGCAATTCAATGTGCAAAAACAGCATTAGAAGGTCCTTGTGTTGTAGCATTTGCAGACACACTTTTTAAAGCCGACTTTACCTTAGATACCAATGCAGATGGTGCAATTTGGGTGAAAAAAGTTGACAATCCAAAAGCATTTGGAGTTGTAAAATTAAAAGATGGAATTATTACCGATTTTGTTGAAAAACCACAAGAATTTGTTTCTGATTTGGCAATTATTGGTATTTATTATTTTAAAAAAGGGGCTGATTTACGTAATGAAATTCAATACTTGTTAGATAATAATATCACAGAAAAAGGAGAGTTTCAAATTACCAATGCTTTAGAAAACATGAAACAAAAGGGAGCAAAATTTGTTCCTGGAGAGGTAAGTGAATGGATGGATTGTGGTAATAAAGATATTACAGTTAAAACCAATGGTAGGTTTTTACAATTGGCTCAAAAAGATGGTCATAATTTAGTTTCTAAAACAGTAGTTTTAGAAAATTCTACCATCATAGACCCTTGTTATATTGGCAAAAGGGTTGTGTTAAAAAATACAACTATTGGTCCGAATGTTTCATTAGGAGATAATAGTGTTGTTGAAAATTCAAATATTAAAAACTCGTTGATTCAAACCAATACTACCATAAAAAATGCCAAATTAGATAATGCTATGATTGGCAATCATGCTTATTTTGATGGGAATTTTACTTCAATAAGTATAGGTGATTATTCAATATTAAATTAAAATTTGATAAAAAGGTACAAACATATTGTTGTTTGGATAGGGTTTTTTCTAATCTCTGGCTTTATTTATTCTCAGGAAGACTTAACTTCTACTGATGAATATATGAATGAGCAGCAGGGTATTAATTTTCAGACTTTCTTTTTTGAATCGCTTCAACAAAAAGCTATTGAAAATTACGATAAAGCTATTTTTGCTTTAGAGGCTTGTTATAATATTGATAATGAAAGTATTGCTGTTTTGTTTGAGCTTTCTAAAAATTATTATTTTCTATTTAAATATACAGAAGCAGAATATTATATTTTAAAAGGCTTGGAGTTTGAACCAACCAACATTCATCTGTTGCGTTTTTTGAAAGAAATAAAAGAGAAAAAGAATGATTATAAAGGAGCGACAAATATTCAAAATAAAATTATTCTTCTAAAACCAGAAGAAGAGTCTGATTTGGTTATTTTATACATTAAGTCTGGTGAAATTGATCAAGCTATCGCATTATTAACAAAGTTAGATTCCATTAATAAACTTCCTGCTTCTTTAGTTGCACTAAAGAAATCATTAACACAAACAGAATCTGAAAAAAAAGAAAATTTCAAAGAGGTAGAAGAACTGCCCAAAAGTAAATTAGACTTATTAAAAGAAAGTTATAGCTTAAAAAATGATTATAATTCTTTAAAATTGGTTTTAGAAACAGAGCTAAAAACAAAACAATATTTAGATTTACTAAACGATAGCGAAGAGGCTATTAATTTATACCCTGCACAACCTTATGCATATTTAATGAATGGTGTGGCATTAAATAACTTACGTAAATATAGAATCGCTATTGAAAAACTTGAATTGGGCTTAGAATATCTCATTGATGATTCTGAAATAGAAGCTCAATTTATGGAACAATTAAGTTTAAGTTACAAAGGCTTAAGGCAAAACAAAATAGCAACATCTTATTACAAAAAAATGTTAAATTTGCGTAAAAAAGAATAAATGTTTAAAAAAGGTTTCTTTATTGTTATTTTCTTAATTTTCATTACTTCTTGTAAAAGCAGTAAAATCTCTAACACAGGTATCGCCAATTTCTCTGCCAAAAAAGTTATCAAAAAACATTATGCTGTTGCTTTTGATAAAAATAGTATCAAAGCAGATTTAATGCTAAAATATAAGGGCAAAGCAGATATTCCTAAACTAAATGCTTCATTACGTATTGTTAAAGATTCTATTATTTGGATAAGTGTTTCAAAATTTGGGTTTCCATTAGCCAAACTTATGATTACCCAAAATGAGGTGAAATATTATGAAAAATTGTCGAAAACTTATTTTATTGGTGATTTTGAGTTAATTCAAAATTGGTTGGGTGTTGAATTCGATTTTAATCAAATTCAAAATTTATTTTTAGGAGAGGCATTACTTGATTTAAATAACGGAAAGTATCAAATTGATATTCAAGAAAATTTATATACTTTAAAGCATATAAATAATAGTTATCCGTTTGATATTCTTTTTTGGGTAAATCCAAAAACATTTAAGCTCAAAAAAGAAAAAATTACTGATTCAAAAAAAGAACAAGTTTTAACAATTTTATACAAAGATTTTGAAAAAATAAATGAATCTTTGTTTCCTAAAGGATTTACTATTTCTGCTATCGATAAAAAGGATAAAACAATTATTGATATAAATTATCGAAATATAATATTTAACACAGCTTTAAGGTTTCCTTTTAAAGTACCGAATGGGTATAAAGAAATAAAATTTAATGATAGTAAATAAAAATAAAGTGCTTATCATAAGGTCGTTATACAATATGTCTTATCGTATGCGATTTGTACTTTTTTTATTTTTATTTCTTTTTATCAATCCTTTTTCTTCTGTTGCTCAAGACAGAAAAGAGTTAGAAAAACAGCGAATAAAACTTCAAAAGGAAATTAAAGAAATTAATTCTTTATTATTTGAATCTCAAACAGAAGAAAAAAATTTACTTTCAGAGTTGAGTGGTTTAAACAGAAGAATAAGGGTAAGGGCAAGGTTGATTAATACTATTAACGAAGAAACTGAAAAAATTACCTTAGAAATTGGAAAAAATAATAAAGAGGTGGAGCTATTACAAAAGAGTTTGAAAGAATTAAAAAAGAATTATGCAAATATGGTCGTGCAATCCTATAAAAACAAAGCACAGCAAAGTCGTTTGATGTTTATACTTTCATCTGATAATTTTTTACAAGCTTATAAAAGATTAGAATATATAAATCAATATGCTCGGTATCGTGTTGAACAGGGTAAAGAAATTATAGGTGAAACTGAAAAAATAGAAAAATTAAACAACTATTTAGCTGAAACTAAAGAAATAAAAGAAAGGCTTTTATTGACAAAAAAAAAGGAGAAAAGAAAAATTGATAAAGAAAAAGTATCACAAGAAAGCTTGGTTAAATCGGTTAAAAAGAAGGAAAATAAATATATTTCACAAATAAAGAAGAAGCAAAAAAAAGAAAAAGCAATTGATAGAAAAATTACAAAGCTAATTCGTGATGCTATTGCTGAATCTAATAAGAAAACCAACACCAAAGGTTCTAGTTTTGTATTAACTCCAGAGGCTATAAAACTGGAAAAAGATTTTGTTTCAAATAAGGGTAAATTGCCTTCTCCTGTGGAACGAGGAATTATAGTTAGGCATTTTGGTAAGCAATCACACCCAAGTCTAAAAGGTATTACAATTGAAAGTAATGGTGTGTTTTATGCTACCGAAAAAAATGCAAATGCCAGAGTAATTTTTAACGGTAAGGTTATGGCTATTCAGGTTATGCCTGGAAAAAAGAAGGCTGTATTAATTCAACATGGTAATTATATTTCTGTTTATAAAAATTTAGAGAATGTTACTGTAAAAGCAGGAGATTTAGTAAGTACCAAGCAAAAATTAGGGAAAATACACACCGATAAAACTACAGGAAAAACTATTTTAGCCTTTGTGCTTTTTAAAGAAATACATCGCCAAAACCCTGAAGAATGGGTTTATAAGAATTAACTTTTTTCTGATAAAAATACAAAAGACCGAAAAAGTATTTCGGTCTTTTAGCGTCTATCTTCCAACTAAATTAATTACTCCTTTATCGCTTCTTTAATTTTAGTTTCTAATTCTTCTGCCAACTCTGGATTGTCTTGAATTAAAGCTTTAACAGCATCTCTTCCTTGACCTAATTTCGTATCGCCATAACTAAACCAAGAGCCGCTTTTTTTGATTATTTCGTATTCAACTCCTAAATCTAAAACTTCTCCTACTTTTGAAATTCCTTCGCCATACATAATATCAAATTCGGTAATTTTAAATGGTGGAGCTACTTTATTTTTTACAACTTTAACTTTAGTTCTATTTCCTATTACATTATCTCCATCTTTAATTTGTGTACGCCTTCTAATATCTAATCTTACTGAAGCATAAAATTTTAATGCATTCCCTCCTGTTGTTACTTCTGGGTTACCAAACATAACTCCAATTTTTTCACGCAATTGATTTATAAATATAACGGTACAGTTTGTTTTACTTATTGTAGAGGTAAGTTTACGTAGGGCTTGTGACATTAAACGAGCATGTAGTCCCATTTTTGAATCGCCCATTTCTCCTTCTATTTCACTTTTTGGAGTCAAAGCTGCTACAGAATCTATTACAATAATATCTATTGCACCTGAGCTAATTAAGTTGTCAGCAATTTCTAGAGCTTGCTCACCATAATCGGGTTGAGAAATAATTAAATTATCAATATCTACTCCTAAATTTTTGGCATAAAATCTATCAAAAGCATGCTCTGCATCAATAAAAGCGGCAATTCCTCCTGCTTTTTGACATTCTGCCATAGCATGAAGTGAAAGGGTTGTTTTACCTGAAGATTCTGGTCCATAAATTTCAATAACTCTTCCTCGAGGATATCCTCCAACGCCTAATGCTAAATCTAGTCCTAAAGATCCAGATGAAATTGCATCAATATCTTGATGTACAACATCTCCTAATTTCATTACAGATCCTTTTCCGTAAGTTTTATCTAATTTATCAAGTGTTAATTGTAGTGCTTTTAATTTTGCTGTTTTTTCTTTATCGTCTGCCATAATCGTGCTTAAATTATTATTATTTTACTCCTAAGAATTTAGAGGGTTTAATATTTAGAACAAAGTTTTTAAATAAATTAGTTACTTTTAATATATCTAGGCTTGCCTAAATATATTTTATTTTAAAAAGCTAAAGTATAAAAAAGAAGCGGAGTTTTTAACTGTGTAAATAATTAAATACTAACAATATTTTATTATAAGCCTATTTGTTAATTGAATTTAGCTTAAAACCATCTTTATATGCGGAATTCCATCTTCTAAATATTCTTCTCCTATTTGTAAAAACTGATGTGATTCGTAAAACTTTTTTAAATGCTTCTGTGCACTCATTGTTATTTTAGAAGTAAGAAAATGTTTTTTTATTGCTATAATACTTTCTTCTATTAATAAATGTCCCAAGCGTAAATTTCTGTATTTTTCTTGTACTACTACCCTACCAATACTCGCTTGTTTAAAATAGTTTCCTGCATTAAATAAACGGGCATAGCTAACTATTTTTTCATTATCAAGTAAAAAAAGATGTAGTGCTTTTTGATCTTTATTATCAATATCTTGATACACGCAATCTTGTTCTACAATAAATATTTCGCTACGTAACTTTAAAATTTGATAAAGTTCATTTATTGTTAATTCATTGAATGTTTTTACTACAACTTTCATTTTTTATTAAATAAAAAATTAGTACGAATAAAAAGATTTTGACCAGTTAAATTACTATAATGGTGAGAATAATTATGGTTCATTAATAATAACTATTTTAAAGAAATTTTATCTACTCTTTTTTGATGTCTTCCTCCTTCAAAATCAGTATTTAAAAAAATTTTAACCATTTCAATAGCTTGATAAATTGCTGTATATCGAGCAGGAATACATAAAATATTTGCATTATTATGAAGTCTAATTAACTCTACTATTTCTTTATTCCAACACAATCCAGCACGAACATTTTGATATTTATTTGCTGTCATACAAACACCATTAGCACTTCCACAAAGTAAAATTCCTAAATCTACTTTTTTATCATTTACAGCACTTGCAACTGGATGTACAAAATCAGGATAATCAACACTATCTTCAGTATCTGTTCCATAATTAATAACATTAATATTTTGTGATTTTAAATATTCTATAATAGCAAATTTATATTTTGGTGCAGCATGATCATTTCCAATAGCTATAGTCATTTTTTTTATTTTTAAATATTTATTTGTTACAAAATTACTATTTTAAGGTTTATAAACACAATTTAAATACATTGTTAATTTAATATTATAATTTATTAAAAATGAATACTTTATATTTTACTAAAATTGTTAATAAAATTATACTTTAAAAAGAAAAGTTTTTTTTGAAAATTTATATTTTTTTTTAATACAAAAAGTGAAATGATAATTACAAACTTTATTATAATTTATTATAATAATTTTATTAACACTTTTTAGTAAGGTTATTAAATAATAATTAAATAATATTATAAGTTAAATATAGTTAATTTTGATGTAAACAGTTGTGAATAATTATAGTATTTAATTTGATTATAAAGTACTTAATTATTTATAAAATGTTAACTCTTTTTTAAAAATTAAATATCAAAACTTATAGTATAAAACTTATAGTATATTTTAACACACTATATATAACATCATTTTCTTTTTAAAATTTTTATAAAAAACTATTATATATATAATAGTTGTTGATAAAATAATAATAAAAGCAAAATCAATACTTATTTTAGTTATATGTAAACATAAACTAAAAATTACAATACAAACAATAAATATTTTAAAGAGAGGTTTTATACTATATATAAAGACTAAAATAAATATAAAATGTTAATTTTTATTTAAAGCTAATTCTAAAGTTTTATATGTACTTTTAAACTCTTGAAAAAAGAATAAAAATGTCAAAAAAGAATAAAGATTTTTATAAAAAAAAAGGAAATATTATTAAAGATTTAACTGGTAAAATAGTGCAAGTTTTTAATAAAAATTCAAACAAAATATTGAATTATAAGCAAATTTCAAATCAATTAGATATTAATGATACTGATGGTAAAAATCAAATTATTAAAAAATTAGTAGAATTAAAATCACAAAAAAAAATAGAAGAAATTTATCAAGGTAAATATATAATAAAAGAAGAATCTCATTATTTTACTGGTATTGTTGATATTACTTCTCGTGGAAATGCTTATGTTGTTTGTGAAGGTTTAGAACATGATATTTATATTCCATCACGTAATTTAAATCATGCTTTACATAATGATTTGGTAAAAGTTTATGTTTATAAACGTAAAAAAAATAAAAAGCAAGAAGGAGATATAGTTGAAATAATAAAAAGATATAAATTAGAATTTGTTGGTATTTTACAACTTAATAAAAATTTTGGTTTTGTTATACCAGATGATTCAAAAATGTATTCCGATATTTTTATTTCAGAAAATAATTTAAATGGTGCAAAAGATGGAGATAAAGTTTTAGCAGTATTTAAAGATTGGCCTAGTAATTCTAAAAATCCATTTGGAAAAATTAGTGAAGTTTTAGGACGACCAGGCGATCATAATACCGAAATTCATTCTATACTTTTAGAATATGGTTTACCTTATAGGTTTCCAAAAGAAGTAGAAAATTATGCAGCAAAATTACCTTTAGAAATTACCAAAGAAGAAATAGCTAAAAGAAAAGATATTCGTAATGAATTAACTTTTACTATTGATCCTAAAGATGCAAAAGATTTTGATGATGCTTTATCTTTTAAAAAATTAGAAAATGGTAATTATGAAATAGGAATTCATATTGCAGATGTATCTCATTATGTACAAGAAAACACAATTTTAGAAGAGGAAGCTTACAAACGAGCAACATCTGTTTATTTGGTTGACAGAGTAATACCTATGTTACCAGAAATTTTATCAAATAATGTTTGTTCATTACGCCCAAATGAAGAAAAGTTAGCTTTTTCTGCAATATTTGAAATAGATGAAAAAGGTTATGCAATAAATGAATGGTTTGGTAGAACAGTAATTTATTCTGATAAAAGATTTACTTATGAGCAAGCACAAAAAATAATTGAAGATAAATCAAGTGAAAATAAAGATGGTATAGAAATAGCTATTTTAAAATTAGATGAATTAGCAAAGAAGATTAGAAAGCGACGAATGCAACAAGGCGCAATATCATTTGATAGAACAGAAGTAAGGTTTCAATTAGATGAAAATTCAAATCCTACTGGAGTTTATATAAAAGAATCAAAAGATTCTAACAAATTAATTGAAGAATTTATGCTACTCGCTAATAGAAAAGTTGCTGAATTTATTGGTAAAAAGAAGAAAGAAACAGAGACTAAAAAAACATTTATTTATAGAATTCACGATGAACCAAATATTGAAAAATTAGCAGCTTTACAAAATATTATAAAAAAGTTTGGATATAAAATTAATACAGAATCTAAAACAACAACAACAGAGTCTTTAAATAAATTATTAAGCGATGTTCATGGGAAAGCAGAATCAAATATGATAGAAACTTTAACCATTCGCACAATGAGTAAAGCAATTTATACTACAAATAATATTGGACATTATGGTTTAGCATTTAATCATTATACACATTTTACTTCACCAATTCGTCGTTATCCTGATGTTATGGTGCATCGTTTATTACAACATTATTTAGATGGAGGAAAATCACCAAAACAAGAAATTTATGAAGAAAAATGTAAACATTCTTCCGAAAGAGAATTTATGGCAAGCAAAGCCGAACGTGATTCAATAAAATATATGCAAGTAAAATATATGCAAGATCATCAAGATATAGAATTTGAAGGTGTAATTTCTGGAGTTACCGAATGGGGTATTTATATAGAAATTATAGAAAACAAATGTGAAGGAATGGTTAGAATAAAAGATATTAAAAATGATTATTATATATTTGATGAGAAACAATATGCTTTAGTTGGGCAAGTAACAAAAAACATGTATCAACTGGGAGACCAAGTTACTATAAAAGTTAAAAATACTGATTTAGAACGCAAACATTTAGATTTTAATTTAATAGAATAATAAAAATGAAAAAATTAGCAATACTATTCTTTCTTGTATCAACTTTAGGTTTTTCACAAGAACAAGTAAAAAAAAATTTAGGAGATTTCCATCAATTAAAAGTATATAGAGGTTTAGCAGTAAAATTAATTAAAGCTGATACCCAAAAAATTATTATTGAAGGAAAAAAATCAGAACAAGTAACAGTAAAAAATATCAATGGTATTTTAAAAATATCTTTAAAAGTTTTAGAATCTTTTTCTGCAGATGATATAAGTATTTCTCTTTATTATGTAGATGAAATTCAACTTATTGATGCTAATGAAGGGTCAATTATAACATCAGATAAAATTATTAAACAAGATAAGATTATATTAAAAGCGAGTGAAGCAGGTAAAATAAATTTAGAGGTAGGAACAACAGATATAGAGGTTAGAGCAGTATCTGGAGGAATAATTACATTAGAGGGTTATTCTGAAAATCAAAAAGGTTATACAATACTGGAGGAAACTATAAAGGAGAAAATTTCAAAACAAAAACAACTATAATTTCAACCTCTTCAGGTGCAAACGCAACAATAAATGCCTCAAAACTTGTTAATGCAAATGCAAATTTAGGAGGAACAATAACAATTACTGGCGATCCAGTCGAAGTTATTAAAAAAGAATCTTTAGGTGGATATGTTCGTCACTAAAAATTTAATTAGTAACTTTGTACTTATAAACATTTGAAAAATGATTTTACAAACAATATTTTTAGGATTTGTAGGTCCATGGCAATGGATTATTATTGGTTTGGCAATTCTTTTACTTTTTGGAGGTAAAAAATTACCTGAATTAATGAAAGGATTAGGTACTGGAATTAAAGAATTTAAAAACGCCACCAATTCTGATGAAGATGAAAAAAAAGAAGAAAGTAAAAAATAGTTTTACACACTTCCTATAAATAATTATATTCTTTTTCGATATAATTATTAAAATCATTCCACACTTTTATCTTTCTTCATTGTAATTAATGATGCTATTAGTGCATATAGAAGACCTGGTATAATAATGTCTCCAAGCCACCCTATAATTGTATTACTAAATGAGGTAAGCTTATTTAAATCTACTGTTTCACTAGCTTCTTCTATTGATAAAGCAATTTGTTCTTCAGACATACCCACCATACCAAATATACTTTCATTTATATTATTAACACTTTCTTGAGCAATCCCTATTAATTCAGGGTTAAATTTTATCATAATATATGAGAACATTGTAGCAATTAACGATGCGATAGCATATATAGCTATTGAAGGTAAAAAAACCTCTCCAAAACCAAGAAAATCACTCAAACTTTTTCGCTGTTGAAATCCTGCTCTAATAAGAAAAAAAAGATAAATCACAGTACTGATAAGAATGCTTGAAGTAAAATCAAAATTAAGACTCGGGTTAATAAAGTGGAAGGCTAAAAAAAAAATTATAGAAACTACTCCTGCTAATAAACTGTTTATTAAAATATTTTTCATGATATTTTCATGTTAAAATTTCCAAAAAGGAATGTGAATTGTTTTTGTTTTAATAGAATCCTTTTCTTTTTTATCATATACTTTATTATAAAGCGTTAAAAGGTGCTCTCCTTTATTTAAGCTATCAGTAGGAAAATAACACAATAACCCTTTCTCATTCATATTTGGGTGGATATAAAATTTACATTTTAAAGAATCATTAAAGGGAATGCCATCAATAAATATTTGATTGGCATCTAATAGTGCTGATTGTATTTGTAATATTCTCTTTTCTTCTTCCTTACCAATTCTTTTATTCCACACTTTTTTTGTACTATCTATTTTATACTCTATATAATCATTAAGATTTAATATCCTTTCACCATCAAAATCTTTTATAAAATTATTTTTGAAATAAAAATTTAAAGAGTCTTTTTTAATTTTCTTTTTTTGCCTTAGCAAACTTAATACAGCCGAATATTTTTTATTTTTAAGCTTGAATATTGCTGAGTCCTGTACATTACCTTTAAACATTTCATGTTTTAATCCTGATTTTCGATAGGCGGTTATCTTATATTTATTAGAGAGTAACTCTTCATCACCTCCAAATTGCCTTAAGAAAACACTCGCATAGTTACCCGTTATTTCATAATTAGAAAGACTTATTACCCTTATTCTTTCGCGACTAGAATTTGATATGGCTAAGTTATTCTCTCGTAAATTATCATAATTATTCCATGAAACAACATACTTTGAAATATACTCACTTTCTTTATCATAATATACATCTTGTATTACAGGAAAATAAGGATTTGCTTCTAATATAAAATTTGGTAAAACAAGGGTTATTAACAGTAAATATGGAATAGAAAACAAAAAAAGTTTTCGTGTGTATTTAGTATCAAGAAAATTATAAAGTAAAGGTCGGTAAATAAAAGATAAAGTTATAAAAGAATAAAAACGATAGATATAACCATAAACTTTTGAAAACCTTTTGTTTCTTACTTTTTTAAATGTACCCAATGTGATAAAATCTATAAAAACAAAAAAAGCGAAAAAAGCGAAAACACTAATAGTACCTACAGAAATACCAGCATAGGAACCCTCAAACCCAAAAAAATAATCTAAAAGAGCAACTAACAAAATCCAAAAAACCACAAAAAAGGCAAAAGATAAAAAAATGAAAAAAAGCAAAAATGTATAAGCGAATATAGAGCTACAAACCCTCTCTAAACGTTCAATATAATCATCAAACCCACCAACTTTCTTTCTAAAATATTTATTAAAAGAATCGGAGTATTTTAGTTTATCATAGTCAATGTCTCCAGAGACATATCGCAACCCAAGAGCGCCAATCCATAAACCCCTTAAAATTACATGAATTAATAAATTAATAAAGAAAACCAACCAAGCTGCTTTAAGCAACAATACAATAACCTTAAGCACTTGTAATGCATCACTTTGTGCGGGCCTATTAACGCTTAAAAAATTAGTAAATGACTCTAAAACATCTCTGCTTTCCCAAATACCAAATAAAGCAAACCCAGAGATTAGTAATTCTAATTGCCAACTTTCTTGTTGTAATTTTTCTAACCACTCTGTAAAAAGGTTTTTCTTTTCTTTTTTGTCTAACATTATAATTTTTGTAATCTAACCTGTACAATCTTATAGTATTTGGCATCAATTATATACGAATATAGAAATAATTTATTAATTCAATAGTCCGTTAAGGTTTTCATTAAATAGTTGATTATCAATAAAATAAGCACAATAAAATTAGGATAACTCCCTGATATTCAGTAATTTAATAGTTAATTTCAAACAGCTATTAAAGATGATATTCAAGGAGGAATCCAGTTATAAAGATCACACAAAAAGAGTACTTAACAAAATGAAAGTCGCAAACAAATGGCAATATGATTTTATCATTGAAATATTAGGTCTATTTCTTAGCATAAAGGGGCGTCTAAATTTCATTGGACTAAGTCGTTATGCAAATCATGGAGAGCAGCATTTTAGAAACCAGTTTTCTAAACCTTTTGATTTTCTAAGTTTTAATAAAGAAATGGTTCTCGAGCATGCGAGCAAGCATTTAACGATTGCTTTTGATCCAAGCTATGTTAATAAATCGGGTAAATCTACTCCAGGCTTAGGTTATTTTTGGTCTGGTGTCGCAGGTAAAACAAAGTGGGGTTTAGAAATATCTGGTATTGCAGCTATTGATATTGATAACCACACAGCATTTCATATAGAAGCAGTACAAACCCCGAATGATTTACAATCTCAGAGTTTAGTATCCCATTATGCAGAGGTATTAACTCAGAGAAAACAAACCCTTCAATGTCTTTCCAAATATGTGGTAGTAGATGCTTACTTCTCTAAATATAATTTTGTTTCTAAACTATTCAATAATAATTTTGAGACAGTTAGTAGGCTTCGAGATGATGCAGATTTGCAATACATATATAAAGCAGAACATAAAAAAGGTAGAGGAAGACCTAAAAAATATGATGGAAAAGTTGATTACAAAAACCTCAAAGAGGAACATATTACAATTATAGAAAAGAATCATAAAAATAAAATATATCAAGCCATTGTGTTTTCAAAATCATTAAAAAGAGACATCAACCTTGTTATTGTTTACACTAACAAAAAGGATAAGTGGAGTCACAAACTCTATTTCTCTACAGATTTGGAATTATCGGCAGAACTTCTCTTAAAGTATTATCGAACTCGGTTTCAAATAGAATTTATATTTAGGGACGCTAAACAACACACAGGGCTTAATCATTGCCAGGCAAGAAGCGAAAATAAATTACACTCCCACTTTAACACAGCACTAACAGCTGTTAATATTGCCAAGATTACACACTGGATACCAATTCCAAAGAAACAAAGGAAAGCTTTCTCTATGGCAGATATTAAAACTGTGTATCACAATGAGTTATTACTCAAAAGATTTTTTAGCGTGTTCGGGATAAGACCAGACTTGGCTAAAAATAAAGAGAAAATAGAACAGCTATTGTATTATGGGGCTAGAGCAGCTTAAAAACTTAACGGACTATTGAAAATTAGTATGACAGAAGAAAATAATTGTTACGAAAACGCAGTAGCAGAAAGGGTAAACGGCATTTTAAAAGATGAATTTTATTTAGATGTAACTTTCTTTTCAACCAAGATTGCTCAAAGAGCAACAAAAAACGCAATCAAATTATATAATAATGAAAGATTACACCTATCTTTGGACTACAAAACCCCAAATTCGGTGCATCAAAATTTAGAAAAATTAAATATTAATATGTAGCCGTATTTTAGGACTAGACAAAGAAGAAATTTGAGCAAAAATAAAAATACTGACAGAATGAATACAGAAAAAGACCTTGCAAAATTAATGGAAGAAATTAAAAAGCAAGATTTTAAATCTACAGATGAATTAAATGACTTTATGAGTAATCTGATGGGACAAAGTCTTGATGATTTACCTAAGAGCACAGACAAAATAGGACGTTCGAAAGACTTAATTTATGAAGCATACGAGCAATCTGCTTCAAAAGCAAAAAAGTTAATAAAGCAAGCTCTTGAATTAGACCCAAATAATGTGGATGCATACAATTATTTGGCAAGTATTGAAAAAGATATTGACAAAGCGATAAAACAATATGAGAAGGCAATAAAAGCAGGAGAAAAAACACTTGGAAAGAAATTTTTTAAAGAAGAAAAAGGATATTTCTGGGGAATGCTTGAAACACGACCTTATATGAGAGCTAAAGCAGGACTTGCAGATTGTTTGTATGCTAAAAATGAATTTGATAAAGCAATCGGAATTTATACTGAAATGTTAGATTTAAACCCAAACGATAATCAAGGTGTTCGTTATTTGCTTTCAACTTTGTATTTGAGAACCAACAATTTTAAAAAATTTAATGACTTGAATAAAAAATATGATGAATATGGGAATGCTGTTTCAAATTTTAATATTGCATTATCTCAATTTAAACAAGAAAAACAAAGTGAAATTTCAAATAAGCTATTAACAGAAGCTCACAATGAAAATAATTTTGTGATTGATTTATTATTAGGAAATAAAAAAATGCCAAAAAAACAACCTGATTATATCGGAATTGGAGATAAAAATGAAGCAGTTGCTTATGTATATGGGAATTATCAGCTTTGGGAAGAAACGCAAGGTGCATTTGAATGGATATATGATTATAAACAGAAAAGACTGAAAATGAACTAGTTACTTTGCCTAACAAAATATAAAAATAATAGCCGAAATAGTAGTAAATATGAACATTAAAGTCCGCATAGAACTTAGGGCAGTAATACCAATTATGAATCAAAGCGCCTAATATATTATTTAATTTTCTGTATCTTTGAGGTATGGGAAAACGAGTTATCATTCATATAAGAGAGAGCAAAGAAGAGTTAAAACGGCTGTATAAAAGTAGCCGAAACCATAAGAGTAAAAATCGAATAAAGAGTTTGCAATTAACACAGGAAAATAAATTTGAAACCAGACTAGAATTGTCAAAGTATTTAGGTGTGGATTTAAAAACACTTTATGTTTGGACAAAGCTTTATCAGTCTCAGGGTATCGAAGCCTTATTAAAATCTACTAGTGGCGGGAAACATAGAAAAGTAGTTTCTAACAGTTTAAAAAAATTGCTTGGTGAGAAATTAAATGACAATACATCACCCTTACAAGGTTATACAGATGCTGTTTTATGGGTAAAAGAAGAACTTGGTGTTCAAGTCAATTATCAAACCTTACGATCATTTATGATTACAAATTTTGGATGTAAACTAAAGGTACCTAGAAAATCTCATTACAAAAAGGATGAAGTAGTCTTTGAGGCTTTTAAAAAAACTTCCAGAACTACTTCATCAAATAATTGAAGGTAAAAGTAATACTTACAAGAAATTCAATTTATATTTTCAAGATGAAAGCAGGTTCGGATTAAAAACACATATTGGTAGATGCTTAACAGCAAGAGGCGTTAAACCAATAGTAATACCAGTTTAACACCAAAACACCCGATATAAATCATTTACTCATTTCTTTTTTATTATTTTTTAAAGGAATTCGTGATGTGCTACGCAGTTCTATTTCCATTTTTTGTCGTTAAAAATTCTTTCCATAGCTACGGCTATGAAAAGAATTTTCGCCTAAAAAAAGAAAAATATAATTTAATTTATTTATCGGGCGTTTTGAAATTAAATTGGTATAATAGAGTATTTTGTTTAAATTTAAAAAACTTTCGGGAAGTTGTGAACTAAAAAGTATGAAACCTTTAAAGCCATCAATTTTGATGGTTTTTTTATGTATTTTTGACAAATGTTTAAACAAATTTCTAGCATCCAAAATTCTTTAATCAAAGCACTTTTTCAACTCAAAGAAAAATCAAGAACTCGTAAAAAAGAACAACGCTTTTTAATTGAAGGTCAGCGCGAAATTTTATTAGCAATAAAAGGAAATTACACCATTGAAACTATTCTTTTTGATAGTAAAATCATCTCTTTTGATACCGTAAAAAATTTAATAGATAACGATACAATCAATTATATAGAAATATCAAAAGAAGTATATGGAAAATTAGCTTATCGCACTACTACCGAAGGGATTATTGCTATAACTAAAACAAAAGAATTATTGCTCCAAAATATTGAATTTCAAACTCCTACTCCACTTATTCTTGTTACGGAAGCTCCAGAAAAACCTGGAAATATTGGTGCCTTATTACGAACTGCTAATGCTGCTAATGTTGATGCATTTTTGATTGCAAATCCAAGAACAGATTTATACAACCCGAATATCATTCGTTCAAGTATTGGTTGCGTTTTTACCAATCAAATTGGAATAGGAAGTACATCTGAAATTATTAAATTCTTACAAGAAAAAAACATTAAAATATTCTGTGCAGCTCTACTAGAAAATGCCGAAAATTATCATACCCAAGATTATACTCAACCAACTGCAATTGTGGTTGGAACTGAAGCAACTGGCTTGTCTAGTGAATGGTTAGAAAATTCAGATAAAAACATTATGATTCCAATGCAAGGTGAAATCAATTCAATGAATGTTTCCGTTTCTGCAGGAATCCTTATTTTTGAAGCAAAAAGACAACGAAATTTTAGCCATGAATAAATTTTTATTATATTTTTCTCTTGTGTTTGTTATACTATTAACAAGTTGTAATGCTTCTAGAAATATTACCCATACTACCTCAACAAAACAAAAATTAGAAGTGCAATATCAATTATACAAAGGTATTCCGTATAAATATGGTGGCACAGATCAAAGAGGTTTTGATTGCTCTGGGTTTACTCAAAAAGTATATAATAATACTTTTAACATACAACTGCCCAGAACTACTGAAGCCATGAGTAAAATTGGAAATAAAATTTCTAAACGTAAATTAAAACCTGGTGACTTGGTTTTTTTCCGCCCTACAAGAAAATATAGACATGTTGGTATTTTTATCGGAAATAACACATTTATACACAGCTCATCATCTAAAGGAGTGAGTAAGTCCAAATTAGACAATCCATATTGGGAAAAGAAATACAGATATGCCAAAAGAATATTAAAAACAAAATAATGACTCCTACTACTCTATTTTATATTATCATAGCTATTATTATTATCGATTTTCTTATTGATAAATACATTAGTTTTTTAAATGCAAAACATTTTAATGATAAAATTCCTATAGAATTAAGTGATGTTTATAATGAGGATGAATACTATAAATCTCAAGCCTATAAAAAAGAAAATTATAAATTTTCATTATATACAAGCAGCTTTACCATATTGTTGACTCTTGCTTTTTTTTGGTTTAAAGGATTTTCTTGGATAGATAAAATTGCTCGAAATATAAGTGATAATGAAATTGTTATCTCTTTACTTTTTTTTGGAATTATCATGATAGGAAGCGATATTATTTCTACACCTTTTTCTTACTATCAAAATTTTGTAATTGAAGAAAAATTTGGCTTTAATAAAAGCACTAAAAAATTATTTCTTATCGACAAAATAAAAGGATGGTTCCTTACCATTATTCTTGGTGGAGGTATTTTAGCTTTAATTGTATGGTTTTATCAGCAAACTGGAACTTATTTTTGGATTTATACTTGGATTTTTATTGCCCTATTCTCTGTATTCATGACCTTATTTTATTCATCCATTATTGTTCCTATGTTTAACAAACAAACTCCTCTTGAAAGTGGAGAACTAAGAACTGCTATTGAAAATTTTGCTGAAAAAGTAGGATTTAATTTAGATAAAATATTTGTAATAGACGGCTCAAAACGCTCTACCAAAGCAAATGCTTATTTCTCAGGATTTGGAGCAAAAAAGAGAATTGTTTTATACGATACGCTAATCAATGATTTAGAAATTGATGAAATTGTTGCTGTTTTGGCACATGAAGTTGGACATTATCAAAAAAAACATGTGTTTATTAATATGCTTATTTCCATATTATTAACTGGATTTACTTTATATATCTTATCTCTTTTAATTGGTAATTCAATTTTATCGGAAGCCTTGTCTGTAAACCAACCTAGTTTTCATATTGGTTTGATAGCATTTGGAGTTTTATACAGTCCAATATCAGAAATCACCGGAATTTTAATGAATTATATTTCTCGAAAATTTGAGTACCAAGCCGATGATTATGCTAAAGAAAAATTTAATGCCGAAGCCTTAATTTCTTCCTTAAAAAAATTATCTAAAAATAGCTTGAGCAATTTAACACCTCATAAAGTAGCAGTTTTTATGCACTATTCACATCCTACTTTACGTGAACGTATTTTGAATTTGATGAAGTAATCTCATATTCTTTTTTGGTTCTACTGCAAATATATAGTGGGTAAATAAAAAAGGATGGAGTTAATGATATTACCCATTAAAATAGTTGTAGAACTATAAAAACATTACTTACAATCCATTTACAAATTGAGTAATTAGCTTATAATAATTCTCAAATTTGGTTAAAGGCAACGTTTCTGCTTTATCATAAATATCGTGATAAGCTTTAATTCCACCTAAAGTATAGATAAAAAAACAGGGCACCTTTTCCATATAAAACATACAATGATCGCTATTACAGGCTTCTCCTCTTATTTTCACTTCTTTTAACAATTTTTGTTGGGAATTAATATGTGTTAAACGATCAAATTGATCTTTATAAACTGAACCATTTACAACTTGAATTCCATCATCTCCTGTTCCTGAGATATCAAAATTGATAAGAAATTTAATTTTAGAGAGCTTAAATAAAGGATTTTCAACAAAATGTTTTGCTCCCAACAAACCCAACTCTTCTGCGCCGAATGCCATAAAAACAGTATTATATTTTGGTTGATTTGACTTGTAATATTTTGCTAAACTTAATAACATGGCAATTCCGCTGGCATTATCATTTGCCCCTGGAAATATTGTTGTTGAGCCCATCATTCCGAGATGATCGTAATGAGCAACTAAAACAATAAGTGAATCCTTATTTTTTCCTTCAACATAACCAATAACATTTTGAGATTTATATTTTTTGATGAATTTATTTTCAATATCTACAGTAATATTTTCAAAATTTTGCTGCATGCTATCACTAACAACTGTAAAGGAAGGTTTTGAATATAAAACTGTTGATCCTCCCCAAGTAAGTTTATCATTGGTCAAAACAATTGACCCTGAAGCTGGGTTTTTAGAGTCATATTTGATAAAATTTATTACATCTGTAATTTGTTCTTGTTGTTCTCTTGAATAATCTTTTTTGTTATATATAGGAATTATCAAAAATTTACCTGATGAACTCTTTAGCTTGTTCAACAGTTTTTCTCTATCAAAAATATCATTAATATTAAGCCTTACAGTCTCGTAAGTTCCGCTAACACTTGGTGAACCTGCTTCAATTAAATAATCAACTCCAGCAGTTTTATCTATTTCTCCCAAAGATAAATTCATTCTTGAAGGGAAAGTATTTACTGAAGTTGTAAACTTTTGAAGGTAAGACTTCTTAAATTGAGTTAGTCCAATATTTTTGAATTCTGAACAAATAAATTTAGCAGCAATTTTATCTCCTTCCCCAACATAACCTCGACCTTTAAACTTATCTGACGCAAGTATTTTAACAACCTCTTTTGCATATTCTATATCCTGACCATAACTTAAAAATGGAATTAGTAGGTAAAAAAGTATTCTTAATTTTTTATTCATTTTAAATTAAGTTTATTAGTTAAAATACTACAAACAAAATTAATTTTTTAATCTTACAAAATCAACTATTATTCATACTAAATTAGTAGTATTCGATTAAAATTTTTGAACTTCTATTTGTGCCATTAAAATTAACCATTATTTTATAGAGATTGCTTTTTAATATTATATGTTTAAACAAAATTTATAATACTTTTTTCTTAGTACATAACAAAAGTAGAGTGCTTCTTATCTAATGCAATGAGACACCTTAACTTCATGGTCTAACAGGTTTTAAAACCTGTTAGGTTTAAAAAAAATAACGCATATAACTCTTATTATAAGTCAGTTAATTTTTTTATTTACTTTTTTTATCACGTAAGACCATTGCAAAAGCTATTTTTACAAAGAAGGATGACGCTCGATAAAAATTTAACCCACAATAAACCTTTGTTTATGAGGACTTAAATTTTTAGAGAAGGAAGTAATTCGAAATAAAAAAATAAACAAAATTAGTCATTCACCCGCTTACTATATCTATTACGGATATAGTAAGCGGGTGAATAATTTTTATATTGCAGTTAATTTTTAGAGAAGGAAATAATTCAAAATAAGAAAGCTTTAAATCTTAATTTTGTTCAATATTGCAACGGT
>JAKITG010000181.1 GCA_021648195.1 Flavobacteriaceae bacterium
AGGAATACCACAAGTAATCATCAAAGAAATTAATGGTGTTAAATCAGAACCTTATGAAACATTAGTTGTTGATGTTCCAGAAGAAGTGTCAAGTAAAGTAATTAACTTAGTATCTCTAAGAAAAGGAGACTTATTAATTATGGAACCTAAAGGAGATTTACAGCATTTAGAATTTACAATCCCATCGAGAGGATTAATAGGTTTACGTAACAAATTATTGACTGCAACATCTGGAGCAGCGATTATCAATCACGTTTTTGAAAAGTTTGGACCTTATAAAGGAGACTTTAACGAAGAAATTAAAGGAGCACTTATTTCTGCCGAAACAGGAAAAGCAACAGCCTATGCAATTGATAAGTTAGGTGATAGAGGTATTTTCTTTATTGATATCAACCAAGAGATATATAAAGGGCAAGTTGTAGGAGAGAATAATAGACAAGACGATATGGCTATCAACCTTACAAAAGGTAAGAAGTTGACAAATGTTCGTAAATCTGGAACGGATACAGCCGTAAATATCGCTCCAAAGAAAGATTTTTCATTAGAAGAATGTATGGAATATATCAAAACTGATGAGTATTTAGAAGTTACTCCAGCGAGTTTACGTATGCGTAAAATCAATTTTATCAAATAAAACAAACATATATTCATATTATTATAGTTAAAAACTCTCTGATTGTTCAGAGAGTTTTTGTCTTATAGTATCTTTCTGAAGATAAAAAGAGGCCACTTTTCACATTAATTTACTTTAAAATTATTTCCTAAGAACATAATTTCGTGCATTTTTAAATCTATTTTTAAACAATTTCACACAAATACTTAGGTATTTACTGCACGAAATTGCCATTTTTTAGGTCAATTCACACAACATTTTACTCTTATTTCGACAAAAACACTCTATATATTTAGCTATATTTCACCTGTTTTAAAAAATATTTAAAAATATTTTTATCCTAAATATTTTAGTAAATAGAGGTTATACTTATCTAATTTATTTTTTAAATCATCTTAGATAAATATATTTATACTTTTTATTATCAGTTAGTTATATGCAATATGATTCTCTATTAACGCACTTCATTTATATATTTTCACACTCGACAACTATAACTTTTTAGTTAGAGCTTGAAATACAAAAAATAAAAAACTTCAAAAAAGTTTTGGTGGAACTATATATTTTTTTACATTTGTCATCACAATTGTTGTATATACAATTGTTGTCCCCACAACAATGAGTAGTAAAAATGAAAACAAAAAAGGAGTAAATCCAAATTTACCTTTTGAGACAATTAATAATTTATTGTCTGCCGGAAATTTGGTTTATGAAAAATCTGCTGAGCATCTAAAGCAATTTGCTTTATCAGTTGAGCAGTACAACGTTCTTTTAATATTACACAACTTAGATGGGGAACCAGCAAATCTAAGCACTATTCAAAATAGTATGATCAGTAAAATGAGTAATACTACAAGATTGGTCGAAAAGTTAAGACTAAAAGGTCTATTAACTCGAGAACAATCACAAGAGAATAGGAGGAAGGTTGAAATTAATATTACCGAAAAGGGAATATTGCTGTTAAAAGAAATTGAGGAAACTCAAATTCTAAAAGAAAAGGAAATCGTCAAAAATTTAACCAAGCGAGATATGCTAACCTTAAATAAGTTGTTAAATAAACTTAAGTCATAATTGCTATGAAAGAGAAAGAGTGATTTAAGTAAGGAAGCTGATATCAAGATGATAATTAAAAAATAGATTTAAAATATGTCTATGATATGGGTTATATAGGAACATTTAGGTTCGGCTTCCTTTTAAAAAATAAAGTAAGTAGTATGATTATATAGTTAATGTGTAAACCCCAATGATCTGAGGAATATGCCAAAAAGAAGGAAATACGAAGCAATCCGAAAATTAATTTTGACTTTTCTTTAAAAGGTTTTAGTAAGATAAAAATTATTTGGCATATCCTCATATCATTAATTAATCATACACACAAAAATATAAGTAAGTAGAGTAAATAGTAATAGTTAGTAGTAAGTTTAAGTGAATCTGGTATGTGTTAAAAGTAGTCGTTCATCAATTGAAAATGAGAAGCAATCCGAAAATTAATTTGAATTTTCTTTATTTAGAAAGATTTAAACCTTTTAACGCATACCTTTTTTTAAACAATCATTATTTTGTTCTATGATAAAATTAAAAGTAAACCCCAATTAATTCGACTGTAGTTGACATTAATAACCCCAAATTAAAATGTTAATTGCAGTTGTTTTTTTATGAAAAATATTAAAGAAATCGTGTCCCCATAACGATAGTTATACAAATAAGAGTTTGTATATAAAATTAGCAGTCGCAATGCTTAAATAGGTTTTAATGTCGTCCCCACAACGGTAGTATCTACTTAAGTTAATATTACGACTGCTTTTTTATTCTATACCAAAATATTTTACTATAGTCAATTTTTTTATTAAAAAGTGGAGAATGGTGTTTTAATCGACAACAATAATAGAGAATATACTTCAGAAATGCAATAGCAAAGCAAAAAATAATTTTAGAGTTAATAACATCTTGTAAACAATCTATTTAGATACTAAATTATCAACTTTTCTAAAGATATTCTAAACTGTCTTTTCTGAAATTTCTATCAAAACCTTCTTATTTTCAATTTTCATACAACGAGATTCCATTTTCATCAGTTGTAAGAACTGCACTCATATAGTCAAAAAACGGACGCATTGTCCTAAATGTTTCTACTATTTTTAAATGAAAATTCTCACTTAAAACCTCTTTATCACTAAATTTCTTACTAATTACATATTGTTTAAACTGCAATAAATCTAAATCTGGATGATTTTTATCAAAACCTCTTGGTGACGTTTTTACTTTATCTCCTTGCAATTCTCCAAAAGTTGCTATAAAGTTCTTATCTGCGATAATTTTCCTTAATTCTGATGCATCAACAACAATTTCTTTCCGAATCCGTAGTAAGTCCTTTGGGTTCGGACCCCAAAAGCCACCGCCAATAAACGAATTGTTTGGCTCAATATGAAAATAATATCCTCCACGTAACAATTTTGTTGCTCTTTTTAAAGAACCACTAAAATGAGTTTTATAAGGGGTTTTATCTTTTGAAAAACGCACATCGCGATAAATTCTAAAGACACTTTTCTTTCCTGTTAATGTTTCAATATTATCATATTTACTCATTTCAGTCAGTATATCATCAGCAAATGAAATAAATTGCTTGTTTTCTGCTTGAAATAAAAGTTTATTATCTGTAAACCACTCTCTGTTATTGTTCTTTTTAAGAGTTTTTAAAAATGTTAAAGTAGATTTTGAAATAGAACTCATATCTGAATTGTAATTTTTTTTTTTGATAAAAGTACAAAAAAAAAGATGTGATAATCCACATCTTTTCTTTAAATATTAAAG
>JAKITG010000015.1 GCA_021648195.1 Flavobacteriaceae bacterium
GTCATTGAATGTATCGTTATTCCAGTTAAAATATGCTGAAAATTCTTGTAAAATAGGCTCTTTTAATTTTTCAATATTTTCAATATCAAAATACAATCTTGCTGTTCTACGAATAAAAAAGTCAAGAGGAGTAAATACCATTTCATATTGTAAACAAAACCAAAGCTCTGCTTTTGCCATTCTAATTTCAAAATCATCACCAGTTAATTCATGAAATTTTTGAATAATTTTATCAGTTTGATTACCAAATCTGTGAATTAATATTTCGGCATCTTTTTTGCTAAAACCAAATTCCTTTATCTGCTTAAATACTTGTTGATTGTATTGTTGTACTTCAGCATAATTTTTAAAATTACTTCCTGTTAAAGTAAGTTTCTTGGTTTGAATAGGTTTAGCCTGAACATCATATTTCTTTTCTAATCTTTTACATACCAAATCTGTAATTCTTTCTGCCATTTTTCTATAGCCAGTTAACTTTCCGCCAGCAATTGAAATTAAACCAGATTTTGCTTCAAAAATTTCATCTTTTCTAGATAATTCACTTGCCGATTTCCCTTCTTCATGAATTAATGGTCGTAATCCAGCCCAACTTGATTGTATGTCTTCAAGCACTAAATTAATATTTGGAAACATATTATTTACCGCACTAATCAAATAAAGTGCATCTACTTGATTTACGCTTACATCATTGATGTCTTCTACATAATTTGTGTCAGTAGTGCCAATATAAGTAGCCTTTCCTCTAGGTATTGCAAACATCATTCTACCGTCTGGCACATCAAAATACATAGACTGTTTAAATGGTAATTTTTTAAAAGGAAGAACTAAATGTACTCCTTTTGTAAGATGTAATTTTTTTCCTTTTACAGGCTTATTTCGACTCTTTTTATTTACTTCTCTTAAAGTATCTACCCAAGGACCCGTTGCATTAACTATATACTTTGCTTTGATGTCAAATGTTGTATTGTTAATTGTATCCAATACCGTTACTCCATTTACTTTTTTATTTTTGTAAATAAACTCTTTTGCTTTACAATAATTTAGCGCTTTCGCGGAATGATTTACAGCAGTTTTTAAAACTTCAATGGTAAGTCTAGCATCATCTGTTCTGTATTCAGCATAATAACCAGCACCTTCTAATATTTTTTTAGGCAATAGAGGCTCTATTTTTAAAGCTTCTTTTTTAGAGAGCATTTTTCGTTTATCATCTCCTTCAACATGAGCTAAAATATCATATATTTTTAATCCAAAAGACGTTAACCATGAACCATAAGTCCCCTCTTCAATAATCGGTAAGAGCATTTTTTCTGGAACAACCAAATGTGGAGCCAATTTATGAACAATGGCACGTTCGGTACCAACTTCTTTTACCAACCAAAAATCAAACTGTTTTAGATAGCGTAACCCACCATGAATAAGCTTTGTTGATTTTGAACTGGTACCAGAAGAAAAATCATTTTTCTCTATCAAAGCAACTTTTAAACCTCGAGTTACAGCATCTAATGCTATTCCTGCACCTGTAATGCCACCGCCAATTACAAGAAGATCAAATTCTGATTCTTGTAGTTGATCTATGTTATTCTTTCTATTTAAAATTGAAAATTCTTTCATTTTTTGGAGATTAAATATTTTATTAATTAACTGCAAGCGTTGGATACAACCATTTTTTTGCTTTTTCTGTTGTAATGCCTTTTCTAGTGGCATAATCTATTACTTGATCTTTAGTAATTTTCCCTAGTCCAAAATATTTTGAATCTGGATTCCCAAAATAATACCCTGATACCGATGCCGCTGGCCACATAGCCAAACTTTCCGTCAACTTTACACCTATTTGCTCTTCTATTTTCAGTAAATCCCAAATCGTTTCTTTTTCTAAATGATCTGGACATGCAGGATAACCTGGGGCTGGACGAATACCTCTATAGGTTTCGTTTATCAATTCATCGTTGGTTAATCCTTCTTTTCCTGCATAGCCCCAATGTTTTGTTCTCACTTTTTTGTGCAAATATTCGGCAAATGCTTCAGCAAATCGATCTGCAATAGCTTGCACCATAATGGCATTATAATCATCTTCTTTATCCTTATATTTTTTTGCCAATTCATCTACTCCAAAAATTGAAACACAAAAAGCTCCCATATAGTCAGTCAACCCTGTTTTTTTAGGAGCAATAAAATCAGACAATGCTATATTTGGAATACCCTCACGTTTTTTTAATTGCTGTCTCAAAGTTCTAAAAATTGCTATTTCTTTTCCTTTTTTCTGAATAGATATATCGTCATTATTAATTGTATTCGCTTCAAATAAACCAAAAATTGCTTTTGCTTTTAAGGATTGATTTGCAATAATTTCTTTCAATATTTTCTGAGCATCATTATACAATTGTGTGGCTTGTTCGCCAATAACTTTATCTGTTAAAATAGTTGGAAATTTACCATGTAAATCCCAACTTCTAAAAAACGGACTCCAATCTATAAATGGTAACAACTCTTTTAAACTTAACTGTTTTAACACTTGTATTCCCATTTCTTTGGGTTTTACAAGTGATGTTGTATTCCAATCTATTGGAAACTTATTTTTTCTAGCTTGCTCCAATGTAACATACGATTTTGTTTTACCTCGTTTTAAAAACTTTTCACGAAACTCGGCATAATCCTTTTTTAAGTTGACTACATATTCAGTTGAAGTTTCCTCATTTAATAAATCACTTACAACCGTTACTGCACGAGAAGCATCGTTTACATGCACTACAGCATTCTTATATTCTGGATTTATCTTTACAGCGGTATGTGCTTTTGATGTTGTTGCCCCACCAATTAATAACGGAACAGTAAAATTTTGACGTTCCATTTCTTTTGCTAAGTATACCATTTCATCTAAGGATGGTGTTATCAATCCGCTTAAGCCAATAATATCTACATTCTCTTTTTTGGCAGCTTCTATAACCTTTTCTGGCGGAACCATTACGCCTAAATCTACAATCTCATAATTGTTGCAACCCAATACCACACTCACAATATTTTTACCGATATCATGCACATCTCCTTTTACGGTTGCCATCAATATCTTTCCTAAGGCTTTTTGCTGCTCTCCTTTATCTGCTTCAATAAACGGATTTAAATAGGCAACTGCTTTTTTCATAACTCGCGCTGATTTTACCACTTGTGGTAAAAACATTTTACCTGCTCCAAATAAATCGCCAACCACATTCATTCCTGTCATCAGATTTATTTCTATAACTTCTATTGGTTTTGAAGCTTGTAGTCTAGCTTCTTCTGCATCCTCAATAATATAAGTGTCAACTCCTTTTACCAAGGCATGTGTGATGCGGTCTTGTAATGAGTTTTCTCGCCAAGATTCGTCGATTACTTTTTCTTTTGCGGTTCCTTTTACCGTTTCTGCAAAATCTAATAAGCGTTCGGTAGCATCATCACGTCTATCCAAAATTACATCTTCAATACGTTCTAATAAATCTTTTGGAATATCATCATACACTTCTAACATTGCAGGGTTTACAATCCCAATATTCATCCCAGCTTGAATAGCATAATACAAAAATACCGAGTGCATAGCTTCACGTACTGCATTATTTCCTCTAAAGGAAAAAGACACGTTACTCACGCCTCCGCTAACGTTTGCATTAGGTAAATTTTTACGTACCCAGCGTGTTGCTTCAATAAAATCTATGGCATTTTTGCGATGCTCTTCCATACCTGTTGCCACAGGAAAGATATTTAAATCGAAGATAATATCTTCTGAAATAAAATCTACTTTATCAACTAAAATTCGATAAGAGCGTTCTGCTATTTCAATTCTTTTTTGATAATCATCCGCTTGACCTACCTCATCAAAAGCCATTACGATAACTGCTGCTCCATAACGTTTGATTAATTTTGCTTGCTTAATAAAATTCTCTTCTCCTTCTTTTAAAGAAATTGAATTTACCACACATTTCCCCTGTACAACTTGCAAGCCTGCTTCAATAATTTCCCATTTCGAGCTGTCAATCATTATAGGCACTCGACAAATATCTGGTTCTGCAGCAATTAAATTTAAAAATCGAACCATTGCTTGTTTACCATCTAGCAAACCATCATCCATATTAATATCGATAATCTGTGCTCCGCCATCTACTTGATGTCTTGCAATTGCTAATGCTTCATCAAATAGCTCTTCTTTTATCAGACGCAAAAATTTACGCGAACCTGCCACGTTAGTACGCTCTCCTACGTTGATAAAGTTGCTATTTTCATTCAGAATTAGTGGCTCTAATCCTGAGAGTTGCATGTATTTTCTTTTCTTTTTCATTAGCTTATTTTCATTAATTTCTTGCCTCTGTAGGAATGACAAGTTGACGTGGTTTATACTTTGCAGCAACCTCAGCAATTGCTTTGATATGTTCTGGTGTTGTACCACAACAACCACCTATTATATTTATTAAATTTCGTTTTAAATATTCTTCTATCTGCTCTGCCATTTCTTCGGCGGTTTCATCATATTCCCCAAAAGCATTGGGTAAACCAGCATTAGGGTGTGCAGATATAGCAAAATCTGTTTTAGTAGCGATTGCTTCTAAATGCGGTTGTAATAAATTTGCTCCCAATGCACAATTGAATCCTATCGATAATAAAGGAATATGAGATGTTGAAATTAAGAATGCTTCGGCAGTTTGACCAGATAAAGTCCTTCCACTAGCATCGGTAATTGTACCACTTAACATAATAGGAATATCTACATTTTTTTCTTCCTTAACCTCTTCAATGGCAAATAATGCTGCTTTAGCATTTAGCGTATCAAATACCGTTTCTACTAATAATAAATCTACACCTCCATCTATTAATGCTTCTGTTTGCAACTTATAAGCTATTCGTAAATCTTCAAAAGTTACTGCTCTAAAACCAGGATCGTTTACATCTGGAGACATACTTGCTGTTCTGTTTGTTGGTCCTAATGAGCCTGCTACAAATCTTGGTTTGTGTGACTCTTTGGCTGTAAATTCATCGGCTACTTTTTTGGCAATTTTAGCTGATTCATAGTTCAGTTCATAGACCAAATTTTCCATCTGATAATCTGCCATGGCAATGGTTGTACTAGAAAATGTATTGGTTTCTATAATATCTGCTCCCGCTTCTAAATATTTGGCATGAATTGTTTTTAATGCTTCTGGTTGTGTTAAGGATAATAAATCATTGTTCCCTTTGACGGATACAGGAAAGTCTTTAAACCGCTCTCCTCTAAAATCTTCTTCAGAAAAATTATATTGTTGAAACATAGTGCCCATAGCACCATCTAATACTAAGATTCGCTTTTTTAATTCTTGTTTGATATTACTCATACATTACAGGTTTTAAACTAATATCTATTCTCGCGTTAGAGATTGTAGCGACATCCTTTTTTTTACAAAAAAAGATATAGCGAAAAGCTCGACCCGATAGGGAAACGCACAATATATATATCACAAACTCATCTTAATTTTTTTTATTTCCTGAAATTGAGAAAGGTCAAAATAAGTTCGATTACAAAAGTAAATTATTTAATCATTTAGGTCAAATAAATCGGAAGATAAATAGCGGTCGCCTCTATCACAAATTACAGTAACAATTATTGCATTTTTTAATTGTTCAGCTAATTTTATTGCACTAGCAACTGCTCCTCCACTACTCATCCCTGCAAAAACACCTTCCTCATTAGCTAATCTTTGGGTCATTATTCTTGCTTCTTCTTGGCTCACTTCAAGAATTGAATCAACTTTGTTTTTATCAAATATTTTAGGTAGATATTCCTGAGACCATTTTCTAATTCCTGGAATTTTGGCGTTATCGGTGGGTTGAACACCTATAATTTTAATGTCTTTATTTTTTTCTTTTAAAAAAGTGGACACGCCCATAATGGTTCCCGTTGTTCCCATTGCCGAAACAAAATGTGTTATATCTCCATTAGTATCTTTCCAAATTTCAGGGCCAGTAGTTTTATAATGTGCTTTCCAGTTGTCGGGATTTGAAAATTGATTGAGCATAAAGTAGCTCTTTTCTTTTTCTAATTTTAGTGATAAATCTCTAGACCCTTCAATTCCTCTATCTGCTGATGTTAAAATAACTTCTGCACCATAAGCTTTCATTGTTTTTACTCGTTCAATCGTAGAGTTTTCAGGCATTATTAAAATTATATTTAATTCTAATAATTGGGCAATAAACGCCAAGGCTATACCTGTATTTCCACTGGTGGCTTCTACTAAAGTATCTCCTTTTTTAATATCACCACGCAGTAAAGCTTGGCTAATCATATTAAATGCTGCTCTATCTTTTACACTTCCTCCTGGGTTATTCCCTTCTAATTTTAAAAAGAGTCTGATTCCTTTTTTGGAAAAAATATTGCTGACTTCAATTAATGGAGTATTTCCTATTTGATCTGTTATGGTTTTACCTTGTATCATTGATGACTTGATTGTTGAGGTAAATTTAGTCTAATTTTTTGTAAGAAATTACAAGAGTTTTAAAAGAGGTTTTTTAGGTAGCATTTTGAAGTGCATTTGCTCTTAATTTTTCAACTGATTTGTAAAAACCTTCTGCATTTTCTAAATATTGAATTGCAAATTCTTTTGAGGGTTTATTTTTATTGATTTGGTAAACCAACGATGAAAATGAGTTTTTCAATGAAATAATACCAGTTTCTACAAAATGAGTATCAAAGTCTTTTATAATACCTACTTGGGTATTGGTTTTAATTTCTTCAGCAATCAATACTGCTTTTGCTGTATTGATTAATGTATTGTATGAATGATAAATGCTATCTGCCCATTGTTCTTGTAGTAAAGTTTCTTTGGCATTTTCAATTTTTTCTTCACTATCTAATAATAAAGTGGCAATTAAATCAATAATAACTCCTGCACATTCTCCTACACCAATTGCTTTGACATAGTTTTTATCATGCCCCCAATCAATAAAGTCATCTTTTTTAAGATTTGTTACATCAGCTAAAGGTTTTAATAATTCATAAAAATATCTTTCTCCTTGTCTGTCATAATAATTCAAAAAAGACTCGTTAGTAAAAGCATATTGTTCAAAATTATTTAGAATAAACCTTAAAGCTTCAGGACCTCTTTTACTAGGTATTTTTATAACTTTATCGGAAAATCTTCCAGCTCCATTACCAACAATTCCTCCTCCTAATAACACTTGCAATGCAGGAGCAACAAATTTACCTGATTTGATAGACATTCCTTGAAAACCAATATGAGCCATACTGTGCTGACCACAAGCATTCATACAACCACTAATTTTAATGGTTACATCTTTATTATTTACATAATGAGGATATTCCTCTTTTAATACTTTTTCTAAAACTGTTGTAATTCCTGTGCTACTTGCAATACCTAAATTACAAGTGTCAGTTCCTGGGCAAGCAGTAATGTCAAGCGTACTATTATAGCCTGATTCTACAAAATTTATTTTTTTTAATTCGTTATAGAAAAAAGGAAGTAATTCTTTTTTTACATGCCTAATTAATATGTTTTGACGTAGTGTTAATCTTATTTCATTGCCAGCATAATTTTTAACCAAATCAGCTAAAATTCTTGCATCGTCTGTATAAAAATCACCTAATTTTACTTTTATTCCAATAGCAAATAAACTTTCTTGTTTTTGCTTAAATACATTTGTTTCTTTCCAAATATTATAATCTTCTTGATTTTCAATTATAACTTTTGAAGGCTTAATTTTTGCTAGTTCAATAGGTTGATTGAATGCACTTGTATCAATAGGGTATTTATGGTATGATAATGCTTTTTGCTCTTGTTGAATAAGGCTTAAAAAGTTATCTAAACCAATATCTTTTATTAGAAATTTTAATCTGGCTTTTGCTCGCTTGTTGCGTTCTCCATATCTATCAAATATTCTTAAAACACTTTCAGTAAATGGAATTATTTTATCGGTTTCTAAAAAGTTATAAGCAACATCAGCTTGTCGAGGTTGTGCTCCTAATCCACCTGCTAAAAGCACCTTAAATCCTCTGATTAATTTACCATCAATTAATTTTATTTTGGCTATAAATCCTATATCATGTAAGAAACTTAAAGCAGTATCTTCATTGGTTCCAGAGAAAGAAATTTTAAATTTTCTACCCATTTCTTGACTGATAGGGTTTCGTAAAAAAAATTTAAATGTTGCATCTGCATAAGGCGATACATCAAAAGGTTCATTAGGGTCAATTCCTGCTGTTTCTGAGGCAGTTATATTTCTAACTGCATTACCACAGGCTTCACGCAAAGTAATATCGCTTTTTTCTAATTCAGCCCAAAGCTGAGGAGTTCTATCTAAGCTCACATGATGAATTTGAATATCTTGGCGAGTGGTAATATGTAATCTTCCTCTAGAATATTCATCTGATACATCGGCAATACGGTGTAATTGTTCGGAAGTGACTTTACCAAAAGGTAATTTTATTCTTATCATTTGAACACCATGTTGGCGTTGCCCGTAAACTCCACGTGCTAAACGAAGACTTCTAAAACGATTTTCATCAACTTTCCCTTCTTTAAATAGCTGAATTTTATTGGCTAATTCAATAATATCTTTTTCGACAATTGGGTTTTCTATTTCTGTTCTAAAACTTTGCATAATTTTTTATTGAAGGTGAATTCCACATTCTCTGTTTTTAAGAGCTTTTGTAGGGTCAAAATAAGTATTGTTTTTGGGTAAGTTATGTGCTTTTAAATAATCATCTAGCTCTTCATCACTCCAATAGTAAAACGGACTTACTTTTAATATACCTTCTTTACTTACACTTAATATGTCTAAAGATTTTCTGTATTCGGTTTGTCTTACTCTTATATTTGTAAACCACATTTTAGGCGCTTGTTCTTTTATGGCTCTTCTAAATGGTTCTAACTTTACAATTTCTGTAAACTCAGCATGTTTAGGATCAGTTACATGAGGTACTCCTATAGTTGCATCTGTATATGCCGATGTTTGTAAAGGAGAATACTGTTTTACATTTAACTGAAATTTATCAATTATATGTAATGCATGTTTGTATGTACCAGGTGTATTATAACCTGTATCACACCAAATAACTTTTATTTTTTTATCATAATGAAAGAAAGTGTTTAAAAGTACTGCCGAATAAATACCGAAACTTGTAGTTACAATTCTATTATCAGTTAAATTTATTGCCCATTGTACTATTTCCTCAGGAGTTTTATTTTTTAACTCTTTATTCCAATATTTTAAATCAATTTCCTTGCTTATCATTTTTATTTTTATTAAAATACTATTCCCTATCGGATTAGTATAATTTAAAACAAAGGTATGTTATATTTTGCAAACTTTTTAATAAAAGTTTATAATTTTAAAAATTAGGCTAAATCAGCCAGAGAGGTGTTTCTAAACACTTTGAGTGTACTATCTCGTACTTGAATCATTAATCTATAAACGCTGCAAGTAGATTCATCAGGACAGTCATCACATTTTTCATAATAATTAAAACTCACACAAGGAACCATAGCAATTGGACCTTCTAAAATTCGAATGATATCGGTCATTGGTATTTCAGATGGATCCTTTAATAAATAATAACCACCATTTTTTCCTTTTTTTGAGCCTAAAAATCCAGCTTTTCTAAGTGTAAGTAAGATGCTTTCTAAAAATTTATGAGAGATGTTTTCACTTTTTGCAATAGTTGCTATTTGAACCATTTTTGTGTCTTTTTGACGTGCAATGAATGTAAGTGCCTTTAATCCGTATTTTGTTTTTTTGGAAATCATTATGCGAATATAATATTTTTTTTAATTGGTAGATTACTAATCTTATTTAGGAATACTAATATTTATAGTAATACGTGTTCCTTGATCTTTGATAGAATTCATAAAAATTCGTCCGTTTATATAACTAATCCTTTCTTTCATAAAAAATAAACCCATCCCTGAATCTTTATTTAGTTTTTTAACATCAAACCCTTTACCATCATCATCAATAATAATACTCATTATACTTTCTGAATGACTTAATGAAATTAAAATATAATTAGAATCTGCATATTTAAGTGCATTATTAACTGCTTCTTGAACTACTCGATATAAATTTGTTTCAACTAAAGAATCAAACCGACCTTTAAAATTTGATTTGTTTTCAAAATAAATATTTCTTCCTGTATAATTAGATAGCTTAATGGCTAATTTATTTAAAGCTGGAACAATTCCATAATCACTTAACTCTGGTGGAGTTAAATTAAAAGTAACTGACCGAACTTCTTTTATTAAAACACTTAACCCTTCTTTTAGTTTATCTACTTTATTTGAAGTAGATTCTATATTTGAAGTATTGATGGATTCAATATTAAATTTTAAAGCAGTAAGCATTTGTCCAATACCATCGTGAATGTCTTTAGCAATTCGTTTTCGTTCTTCTTCTTGAGCTTCAACTATTTGGCTAGATTGAATTTTTTGTAGTTGTATTTTTTCACTATATTTTTCTTTTGATATTTTCTCTAGCTTAACTTCATTAAATTTTCGTTTGGTAATATCTGAGCATAAAATGAGTGTTCTTTGTTTTAAATACTTATTACTTATTGGGATAATGGATATTTCTAACCAAATAGTAGATTTTTTTCTAGTAGTGATTTCAATTTCATCCTTTCTGTTTTTTCTGTTTTGGATGAGTTCTTTTAAATAAATTTGCTGTCCTTGATCAGTAGTGATTATTTCTTCTATAGATCCTTTTATTTTAGATGGTCTTAATTCTAATAATTTCTGAAATTTTTTACTCATAAAGAGTATAGTGCCTTCAGAATTTAAACTTGCAAAAAGAATAGTATTATCAATAGCTTGATTAAAATCCTTTAATTCTTCAGGAGATATGTTATTGATATCATACATAAATTCTAAGCTAGTGCTTTTTGTATCAAAGTCAACGATTTTTTTGAAAAATTCAATTGCAAAGCTGCTTCATGTCCTTTGTCAGACATTTTTGCCCAAGTTTTCTGTACGATATCAATTAGCTTTTTTTCGGCATATTTTTTAGAAAATTTTTCAAAATAATTTTCTAAAAACACTAAACAAACCACATCTTCTAAAAGTTGTGTTTCTTTATTTCGTTTCAATTGTTTTTTCTGAAGTAAAAAAGTCACTTTATCGATTAGTGAATCGTCATAACCAATTTCTTTAAGAATCTCTGTTGCCTTTTTTGCATGAAATTTAGCCAAATCTTTACGCCAAGTTAAATATCCTTTACGGTTCATCTCATAAGAATCTCTAGGAATTTCCCATCGGCAAATATGTTGACAACGAACAGCCAATTGTACTGCTTCTGATGCATTGGGTTCAAATTGATTGAGTTTTTCGGTCATTCTAATTGCATAGAGCAATTCTTTTGGATATGTTTTTCCGTTTGAAGTTTCAGTATTTGGATCGCTAGTATTGGCTTTATCGAATAGCTGAATGGCAGTTTTAAATTTATATTTCACGATAGTTTGATGTTTTTTACCAAAAGTATTTATGTAAACTTTTGGTATTTTTGTTCAAATCTAGTCAGAAAAGCCAATATATACAAAGTCGTTTTTAATTTTTACAGGATAGATTGCAATAGCATCTAAATCTCCATTTAAATTTTCGCCTGTTTCTAAAGAAAAAGTTTTCTTATGCATGGGGCATGATATTTTAGGAATTCCTTGATTATCACCAAGCATACCACGAGACAGTACCATTTCTAGTTTATGCGGACAAATATTCTGGCAAGCATACCATTTATCTTTTCGTTTGTAGTTAAAAACTGCTATTTGAAGGTCTTTATACTTTACACAAGCACCTCCGTTTTTAAAAAAAGAATCAATTGGTCCTGCCTTAAACCAAACTTTAATATCTTTTTCTTTTACTGTTTTATATTTAGATAATATTGTTATCATAATTAATATTCTTTTATCTCAAATTTTACCTAACTATTTTGCTCAATACTGTCACTAAACATTTCTTACTTCCAAAGCTCAGGTATTTTTTGTTCTCGCATAGGTACAAAAACTAAATTATCGTCTCTATCATTAGAATTTACAAAGTGACTGAAACGCTTTTTAGATTCTTCATTTTCTATTGCCTGTTTCCATTCGCATTCATATACATCAACTAAAGATTGCATTTCTTGTTCTAACTCTGTATTGATATTCAAGCTATCTTCAATAATTACTTTTTTGAGTTGCTCGATACCTCCCTCTAATTTATCCAACCAAGAAGCAGTACGCATTAATGGAGCAGCTGTTCTAATATAATACATCAAGAACCGATCTATATATTTGATGCAGGTTTTATTGTCTATTTGTTCAGAGAGTAATAAAGCATGTTTTGGTGTTGCACCGCCATTTCCACATACGTATAAATTCCATCCGCCTTCTACAGCGATAACACCAAAATCTTTACCACGTGCTTCTGCACATTCTCGAATACATCCTGAAACACCACCTTTTATTTTGTGGGGAGAACGTAATCCTTTATATCTGTTTTCCAATTCAATAGCAAAACTAGCACTTTCATCTAAACCATACCTGCACCAAGAAGAACCTACGCAACTCTTTACAGTACGTAGTGATTTTCCGTAAGCATGTCCGCTTTCAAAACCAGCGTCAATCAACTCTTTCCAAATAGAGGGTAAATCATTGAGTTGAGCTCCAAACAAATCAATACGTTGACCACCTGTTATTTTTGTGTATAAATTGTATTTTTTACCCACCTCGCCAATGGTTATTAATTTTTCTGGTGTAATTTCTCCACCAGGAATTCTTGGCACTACAGAATAGGTTCCATTACGTTGAATATTGGCTAGAAACTTATCGTTGGTATCTTGAATAGTATCTTCTTTGTTTGCCGTATCATTGTATAAACTCGCAAAAACAGAAGCAATCAAAGGTTTGCAAACCTCACAGCCATCTCCTTTTCCACAAGTATCTAAGGCTTCATTAAAGGATGTAATTTTTTTAACCTTGAGTATTCCGTATAATTCTTGTCGGTTATATTCAAAATGTTCACAAATAACATTTTTAACTTCTTTACCAAGAGATTTTAAGGATTCATTTACTAAATCTACCACCATTGGTTTACAGCCACCACAACTTGTGCTCGCTTTTGTATGGGCTATTACATCTGCTAAATTTTCACAAGTACCAGCAGTAATTAAATTGCAAATAGTTCCTTTAGTTACATTCTCACAGGAGCATACTTGTGCTGCATCGGGTATATCTAATACATTGCCAAATGATGAGCCACCACCTCTACTTCCTAAAATTAATTCTTCAGCATCTTCTGGTATAGGTAAATTATTTAAGTAAATTTGATGTAACATATTGTAGTCAGAGACATCTCCAACTAAAATACCTCCAAGTAACTTTGTACAATCATGACTGATATTTATTCGCTTATATAAATCTTTAGTTTTGTTTTCATAAATTATTGAATACCCTTTATCTATAGGCATAAATGGCTCTCCAAAACTAGCAACATCAACTCCTATTAGTTTTAATTTTGTTGACATGTCAATATCTCCATTCATTACAATATCAGAATTACCTAATATTTGATGTACTGCTACATCTGCCATCTCATAACCAGGGGCGACTAATCCGTAAATCATTTCATTAAATAGAGCTACTTCACCTATGGCAAAAATTGAATTATCAGAGGTTAGCATCTTGTTATTCACCTTAATTCCGCCACGGGTACCTATTTTTAAATCACAGGTTTTTGCGAGTTCATCTCTTGGTCTAATACCAGCAGAAATAATCAACATTTCTACATCAATTTTATCATACTCTCCAAATTCCATTCCTGTAATACTATTATCACCTAAAATTTGATTGGTATTTTTTGATAAATGAATTGTAACATTCATTGATTCTAATTTGTTCTGTAGTATATTGCTACCTCGTAAATCTAACTGTCTTGGCATTAACTTTGAAGAAAATTCAACTACGTGAGGTTCTAAACCCATGTCTATCACTGCTTTTGTAGCTTCCAAACCTAATAGACCACTACCTAAAACAGCCGCTTTTGCATTTGGGTTTTTAGCTTTTATTTTTTCTGCATAGGCGAGCATATCTTCTAAATCTTCAATAGTTCTATATACAAAAACACCTTCTTTTTCTACACCATTAATTGGTGGTACAAAAGGAGTAGATCCAGTAGCTAAAACTAAATAATCGTAAGTGTATTCTTTTTCACTTAATGTAGTAATAGTTTTTGTGCCTCTATGAATATCAGTTACTCTTTCATTAGTGATTAATTCAATATTATTTTTTGCATACCAAGAATGTGGTGCCATTTCTAAGGCTTTGGCATCACTATTTTTAAAAAATTTACTTAAATGAACACGATCATAGGCAGGTCTTGGCTCTTCACCGAAAACAAGCAATTTATAATTTTTACTTCTCTCTTTTACTACAAATCTTTCACAAAATTTATAACCAACCATTCCATTTCCGACAACTACAATTGTTTTCATGTGTCTATATTATTTTTATTTTGGTCACATACTACCTGCCCGCCGCAGGCTGGTTCGCAAATAGTCACCCAATCAAGTTGGGCGCAGGCTATTTCTTTAAGTGATAAACTTTTTAGCATGCTCGTTTTATCTATCTTTGTGTTTGTAATGAGAAAGCAAAAATACGTATAACTACGTATAAAAATAGAAATCATTTAAATTTATTTTAAAAAAATACGTATTTTTGTCAAATATAAAATTATAGCATTCATAAATAAGGATATGTATGAAAAATAGTATAAAAAATCCGAAAGTTATATTGGTAGGAGCAGGTCCTGGAGATGTAGATTTGATTACTGTAAAAGGATTAAAAGCTATTAAAAATGCAGATGTAATTTTATATGATGCATTGGTAAATAAAGAATTATTAAAACATACAAAATTAAATGTAAAATGTATTTATGTTGGAAAACGCTCCTGCTCACATAAGTTTAAGCAAGAAGAAATCAATAAAATGTTAGTTGATTATGCTATAAAATATGGTACCGTTGTTCGTTTAAAAGGAGGAGATCCATTTGTGTTTGGCAGAGGAAGTGAAGAGGCTCTATTTATTGAAAGTAATGGAATTGAAACTGAGTTTATTCCAGGAATAAGTAGCGCATTAGCAGTGCCAACTAATCAAGGAATTCCAATAACAAAACGTGGTATTAATGAGGGTTTTTGGGTAATTACAGGTACAACATCAACTGGAAATATTTCTAAAGATATTGCACTTGGAGCACAATCTTCAGCAACGCTTATTATATTAATGGGACTTCGTAATTTTTCTTTAATTATGAATGAAATAAAAAAATATCGGCATAAGTACACACCTTTTGCTATCATTCAAAACGGTACACTCCCTAATGAAAGTATTGTAATTGATACTGTTGAAAATTATAAAAAAATAATTGACAGTATAGATTATACCAATCCAGGTATTATTGTTGTAGGTGATGTTGTTGCAGAACATCCTTCATTTTTAGAAGAAGAAATTCAACGTGTATTGGGAGTGTCTTTCTAAAATTTAAACCCTAATCTATTTTTAAATATAAAAAATACTTAAAAAATTGCGTATAAATACGTAGTTTTATAGATTTGCAATATTAAATTATAATATTACTTTATGGAAATCTTAAGTTCTAAAAAAGCAAATAAAATTTTATTTCTAAACACCTTTGCTTTTACTATAAGTTTTGCAGCGTGGTTATTAAATGGTGTGTTGGTTACTTTTTTAGTCGATAATCAAATTTTTGATTGGTCAGCAGTGCAAGTTGGATGGTTACTAGGAATCCCCATTCTTACAGGAGCATTATTTAGATTGCCAGTAGGTATTTTAACAGATAAATTTGGAGGTAGGCCTGTGTATACCATTTTATTGATTCTATGTGCTATACCGATGTACTTACTTTCTTATGCTACTAATTTTTGGAGTTTCGCACTCTATAGTTTAGGTTTTGGAATGGCAGGAGCTAGTTTTGCTGTAGGTATTGCCTATACTTCTATTTGGTTTCCAAAGGAAAAGCAGGGTCTTGCTTTAGGTATATTTGGAGCGGGGAATGCTGGTGCTGCTATAACAACTATGGCAGGTCCAAAATTATTAGATTATTTAACAGATGGAAAAATAAATTTAGAAGGGTGGCGTGTTATGCCTCAAATATATGCACTAGTATTGGTAATTATTGCCATAATATTTTTCTTTTTAACCGAAAACAAAAAACCGAAAACAAGTTCTAAAACATTAAAAGGATTACTGCAGCCATTGAAAAACATACGTGTTTGGCGTTTTGGGATGTATTACTTTTTGGTATTTGGATGTTTTGTTTCTTTTGCAGGATGGCTAGTGCCATATTATACAAATGTTTATCATTTAGACTTAGTTACCGCAGGTTTATTAGCCTCTGCATTTAGCTTGCCATCAGGTGTTATACGTGCTTTTGGAGGTTGGCTCTCTGATAAGTATAGTGCCAGAAGAGTAATGTACTGGGTGTTAGGATCTTCTGTAATTCTTAGTATTTTATTATTTGTTCCTAAAATGGATGTTTTTACTACAGGGCAAGGGATTAATGCTAGACAACCTGGAACTGTAACAGAGGTCACGACTAACTTTATAAAGGTTGGAGAGCAAAAATATGTACTTCATTCGAAAAAAGGTAAACTTAGAAATGCAAATAATGAATTTAGAATTCTTCCTGCCAAAGAAATGTGGCAAGAAGCAAAAGTAAAAGTAGGAGATGTAGTAACTAAAAAGCAATTGATTGCAAAAGGAAAAACACATATTTATTTTCAAGCAAATATTTGGATGTTTACATTTTTAGCAATCCTTATTGGAATTATTTGGGGTATTGGTAAAGCAGCTGTATATAAGCATATTCCTGATTATTTTCCTGAAGAAGTAGGTGTTGTAGGAGGTATGGTTGGTGTACTTGGTGGACTAGGCGGTTTTGTTTGTCCGATATTATTTGGTTATTTATTAGAAGGAACAGGAATGTGGTCTAGTAGCTGGATACTTATGTTCTTTTTGTCAGCAATTTGTCTGGTTTGGATGCATCGTGTAGTACAACGAATGATTGATAAAAAAGTGCCTAAATTGGGTTTTGAGGAAAATTAAATTTGTTAGGCACGAAGCTGGAAGTCCGAGGATGAAAATCTAGAAATAGCATTTATTTTTTACTCCGTAAAAATACGTATATTTGCTTTAGTATAACAAACCCTTAACTTGAAAAACCAAATAAAAATAGCTTTAGTTGATGACCATTTATTGGTACGAAACGGAATCAAATCTTTATTAGAAGAAGAGCTAGATATGCTCGTTATTGCAGAAGGCTCTAACGGTTTTGAAGCGATTGATATTGTAAAAAACTACAAGCCTGATATTTTAATTATTGATGTACGGATGCCTAAAATGAATGGTATAGAAGCTGTTGGTAAATTACAAAATATACCTTCTTTTAAAACCAAATTTATAGTACTTTCTATGCATGATTCTGAACAATACATTCTAGAATCTATTAAAGCCGGAGCTAGTGGTTATTTGTTAAAAGACACAGATAAGAAAGAGTTTATCAAAGCTATACATACTGTATATAATGGTGAAAAATATTTTAGCGGAGACATCTCTAATGTGATTGTTTCTAATTATTTACAAAATACTTCAATAATTCCTAAAAAGGAAATACCAATACAAAAGCCTGATCCTTTTGGCTTAACTAAAAAAGAAAAACACATCCTTTTGCAGATTCTTTCAGGAAAAACAAATGATGAAATTTCTAAAATTTTAAATAACAGCAAACGTACTATTGAAACTCATCGTTTTAATATGATGAAAAAAATGAATGTCAAAAATTTGATGGAACTTTCTTCTAAAGCAGCTAAATATGATTTGAATTAAGACCTCTCTTCATCGTTAATACCTCTATTACGAGTCTATTTTACCATTATTGGTGTTTTTTTATCAATAATTCATTTTACAAGACCGTTGCAATATTGAGCAAAATTAAGATTTAAAGCTTTTTTACTTCGAATTATTTCCTTCTCTAAAAATTTAAATCCTCATAAACAAAGGTTTACTGTGGGTTAAATTTTTATCGAGCGTCATATTTCTTTATAAGACAGCTTTTGCAATGGTCTTTTTACCTAATTCCTAAAAAAATAAACCAAAACTAGCAACCTTATAAAATGGATAATCAATTTTTAATAAAAAATATCTACGTATTACTACGTAATATTGTATTTTTGTGTTCTAAAATTGAATTCAGTTTATGGCAGTACATCAATCCTATAAAACTACATGTTCCTATTGCGGAGTTGGCTGTGGTATTATTGTGAACAAAGACTCTAATGGAAATATGTCTGTAGAAGGGAATCCTGATTACCCTGTAAATAAAGGAATGCTTTGTTCTAAAGGCATGAATTTAAACTACGTAGTTCAAAATACTGCTGATCGAATTTTACATCCAGAAATGCGATGGAGCAGAAATCACCCTATGCAGCAAGTTACTTGGGATACAGCCCTAGATAGAGCAGCTGCAGTTTTTAAATCTATTATTAAAAAACATGGACCTGATAGTGTTGGTTTTTATGTTTCAGGACAATGTTTGACTGAAGAATATTATATCATAAATAAACTTACCAAAGGTTTTTTAGGTACCAATAATATTGATACAAACTCAAGGCTTTGCATGAGTTCTGCAGTGGTGGGCTATAAAAAAACGATAGGAGAAGATTCCGTACCTATCTCGTATGAAGATATTGAATTGGCAGATTGTTTTTTAATTGCAGGAGCAAACCCTGCTTGGTGTCATCCTATTTTATTTAGAAGATTAGAGAAACATAAAAAAGAGAATCCTAAGGTGAAAATTATTGTAGTTGATCCTAGAAAGACACAAACTACTTCTATAGCAGATCTACATTTACAAATTATTCCAGGAACAGATATTACTTTACACAATGTCATAGCCAGACAATTGATAGAAAATGATAAAATTGATAAAGAATTCATTAAGAGTCACACCTTAAATTTTGAATCTGTAAAAGAACAAGTTTTTAATACCTCATTAAAAGAAGCTTCAGAAATTTGTGGAATCACAATTGATGAAATTAAAACAGCTGTCCAGTATATTGGCGATGCCAAAGGGCTTATCAGTATGTGGGCTATGGGATTAAACCAAAGTGTAATTGGTGTAGATAAGAATGTTTCTTTAATTAATATATCTTTATTAACAGGGCAAATTGGAAAACCAGGATCTGGACCGTTTTCATTAACTGGACAGCCAAATGCTATGGGCGGACGTGAAGTAGGTGGTATGGCAAATTTATTAGCGGCACATAAAGACTTGGCAAATCCTAGGCACAGAAAAGAAGTGTCTGAGTTTTGGGGAGGGAAAAAAATTCTAGAAAAGCCTGGCTATACAGCTACTAAAATGTTTGAAGCTTTAAATTCAGGAAAATTAAAAGCTATTTGGATTGTTTGTACAAATCCTGTTGTGAGTATGCCAAACTCTTTACAGGTAGAGAAAGCATTAGAAAAAGCAAATTTTGTAGTGGTACAAGATATTTCTCACAATTCTGAAACTACCAAATATGCCGATTTATTATTACCAGCTGCTGGTTGGTTAGAAAAAGAAGGTACAATGACTAATTCTGAACGAAGAATAAGTTATTTAGAAAAAGGTGTTGACCCACCAGGTGAAGCATTACCTGATGCAGAAATTATTGCCAAATTTGCTCAAAAGATGGGCTTTGATGCTTTTGATTATGAAAACGCAAGCGAAATTTTTGATGAACACTGTCAATTAACCAAAGGTACAAATATTGATATCTCTGGCTTGTCCTATGACAGATTAAAAACTGAAGGTAGTATGCAATGGCCTGTTCCAACAAAAAATCATAAAGGAACAGCTAGACTTTTTATCAATCATCAGTTTTTTACACCTACAAAAAAAGTAATTTTTAATACACCTAAAAATACCGAAAATCAATCTAAAAAAATATCTGCAGCATTTCCTTTAGTACTTACTTCAGGTAGAATTAGAGATCAGTGGCATACCAGAACAAAAACTGGTGGTGTAAATAGATTAAATACACATACCCCTTCTCCTTATTTAGAAATGAACAGTATTGATGCTTCTAACAGAAATCTAAAAAAAGATGATGTTGTTGTAATTAAAAGTGATATTGGTAAGGTTCGAGTTAAACTTAAATTAAGTAAAAACCTTAGAGAAGGTATGGTTTTTATGCCTATACATTGGGGTAAAATATCTGGCAATGACTTCGGTAGAGTCAATAACTTAACCTCAAGTTTGATAGATCCAATATCAAAAGAACCTGACTTTAAATATGTTGCTGTAGAAGTTTCAAAATATCAAAAAAAGAAACAAAAAATATGTATTGTTGGAGCTGGAGCTGCAGCTTATCGATTTGTAAAAAGCTATAGAAATCATAATGAAGAGGATGAATTGTTGGTTTTTTCTTTAGAAAAAAACCCTTTTTACAATAGGGTTTTACTTCCTGAATATGTAAGTGACGAACTAACTTGGGAAGAACTTGAAAAAGTAAAAAAAGAAGAGATTGATAAATTAAATCTAGAACTCTTTTCTGAAGTATACATAACTAATGTAAACAAAGAAAGAAAATTAATTACAGACAGTAATGGTAAAAAACATAGTTACGATTTATTAATATTAGCCACAGGAAGTAGAGCGTTTGTACCAGCCAATGCACAATTAGATTCTCCAGGTAGATTTACCTTGAGAAATAGAGCCGATGCAGAAAAACTAAAAAGCCATTTAAAAAATACTGGATTACCCGAACAACAACAACATGTGGTAATTGTTGGCGGTGGCTTATTGGGCTTAGAGTTGGCGGCGATACTTAATAAAAAAAATATACAAATTACTATTATAGAGCGTTCATCTCGTTTAATGGAGCGTCAGTTAGATTTGATAGCCAGTAGATTATTGGCAGAGGATGTTCGTGAAAGAGGCATTCAAATATATTTTGACAACGAAGTAACTACTGTTTTTGAAGATGATAATGTTTCACACAAATTATTAATTACTTTTAAAACAGGGAAAGTTATTTCCTGTAATGCTATTGTTTATGCAATTGGTACCATTCCAATTATAGCACTCGCACGCCAAGCAAAATTGAATTGCAGAATGGGGTTGATTTT
>JAKITG010000182.1 GCA_021648195.1 Flavobacteriaceae bacterium
GCAACCAAGGCCTGCTCATAATTGCCAATGCTGTATTGCTGCATGGCTAATGTATAATTACCCTTATCATTATTTTCGCTTCTTGTAACAGGGCTTTCAGGAAAAGGAACATAATACGCATTAAATAACGAATTTTGGGAAGGCAATAAAACAAAAATAGATACTACTAATAATACTAAGGTAGCTGCTATACCATACCATTTAACCTTTTTCTGATTAGCAATAGGAAGCACAATTTTTTGGGCTTCTTTTTTAAGCTCCTCTTTCAGCAATGTTTTGTCTGCCAACCTAATAGCCGTAATCATTGTTTTTTGAAGCTCCATTTCCTCAGCAAAACCAGGTGTCAATTGTTTTTTTTCGTTCAGCATTATTTCTTCCTCCTTTGTAAGAAGCCCTTCAAAGTGCTTTTCAATTAATGCAGTATCGTTTTCAGGTAATGCCACTATTTTTTACTCTTTTTAATAATCTCCAACCATTTTTTATAACACCTTGCTTTAGTAACCTTGGCAGAATTAGCATTTAACAAGTTCATTTTTGCTGCAATCTCTTCCATGCTATTATTATAAATGTAAAAATAACGTAAAATTTGTTGGCAAGGTTCCCCAAGTTGCTTAAACGAATCCAGCGAGCGTTTCAGTAACTCTTCTTTATATTCATTGGTGTTATCGTTTTCACTATATAAAAAAAGTTTTACTTCATGCTCTTTTTCTTTTTTTCTATGGGTATAATAGTTTTTCTCACGTTTCATATTTACACAAGTGGTATAAATATAATTGCGAATACTGGTGATATGCGTAAGTTTATTTTGCAAAATTTTATCCCTAAAGTTAAGGATGGCATCCACTAGTAAATCTTCGGCATCTTCTAGCGGACACCTGAATTTACGCTGAATATTACTGATACAATACGCCCCATGTTCTTCAAAAATAATTTTTAAATACTCGTTATTTCCGTTTTTTAGCTGCTCTAATAGTACATAAAATTCCTCCTGACTCATATACTTTAAAAATAGTAGTTGCAAGGATAAGCAAAATATTGAATTAAATTTGTTAACCTTTTAGCCATTACCTCATAATAGGTTGGTGGCAGCCGAAAAACCAGTAATAGAGTAGGCAAACATTTATATAATTATACTATTATGAAAAACAAAAAATTAAATTTGAACGAGTTGAAAGTGAAAAGCTTTGTGACAGATTTTGAAAATGAAAAAGAAAATACCGTGAAGGGTGGAGGAGGAACAAGAGATACAGGGGAAGGACCTTCAGGCCCAAATTGGTGTATAACAGATTATACGCTCTGTGGCCCTATTTGCAGCTATGCAGGATGCACCCCCGGAGGAGGAACAGGAACAGGAGGGGGAGGAGGAACAGGACCAGGAACAGGGACAGGAGGAGAGCCATCTCAGCTAATACGTTGTTAAAAAGTTAGTATTATACTAATTTTATCAAAAAATGTCTATTGTTGAGCATGAAAAAATTAAAACTAGTATCATTATTCTTTGTATGTTTTAATTGGGTTTGTGCTCAACATTTTTTAAAAGATTCCTTAGAGGCTCAGTATAATTATAAAATAGCAGACTCTTTGTATAAACTGAGTAGGTATAAGGAGGCTATAGATTATATAACCCCGGTAGCCGCTTTTTACATAGAAGCAAACCTTTGGGATAAAGCTATTAAAAGCAACATTTTACTTATAAAAAACCAACTTTTACTTGGGCAATATAACGAAGCAAAAAAGCTATGTTTAAATAGCTTGGAATTAAATAAGCAATACTTAAACGATAGTATTGCTCATGACGTATTACTTAATTCAGCAGGTATTATCCATATGAGATTAGGAGATAATTACAAATCTTTGGATTATCTTCTACAAGCCCTTACTATTAAACAGCATTTGTATAATGAGTATGATGCTTCTATTGCTTTAGCACACAACGCAATTAGTATTATTTATAAGAATATTGGGTTTTACGATAAAGCATTAACCCATATAAATAAAGCTATCGAAATCTATAAAAAATCAGCCCGTAATGATGAATTAGAATTGGCAAGATATTATAATAATATTGGAGACATCTATGTAGAAATAGGTGATTATAATCTCGCTACTGATTATCTAACTCAATCCTTATACATATACCAACAACATTTTAATACCAACAAGTTTACAACATCAATTGTGCACCTAAGCTTAGGCATAGCTTACCTTAAACAAAAAAAATTTAGCATAGCATTAGAACATACAAATAAAGCCTATAAAATAGCCTCTGCTTTTTTAGACAATAGCCACCCTTTTTTAATTTATGTTCAGCATAATTCCGCCCTAATATTACTTAAACAGGGCAATAAGAAAGAAGCAAGAAATCTGTTTTTGGGAAACTTAAAGATAATATCTAAGAAATTAGGAAATGAGATTCCCGAAATAACAAAATACAATGCTGGCATTGCCTCTAGTTATATGCCAGATTCTTTAGGCTTGGCAATTGCATATTATAAAAAGGCAATAAACCTTCAGGAAAAATTATTGGGAGATAAAAACCCTCTGCTAGCTGCATATTATAGTGAACTTGGAGGAGCATATTTTAAAAATAGCAATCATTTAGAAGCTCTGAGGGCAATTGATAAAAGTATATACTCAAACATATTTATAGATGGGGATAAAGAATACATTTTAGATAAAAAGGCGTTACTAAATTCTTTGCGATTAAAAGGGCAGGTTTTAGTAAGCCGTGATTATAAACATGATATGGATACGGCTTTAAGCCTATACATTAAATGTGATAGTTTAATAACTACGACCCGAAAGCAATATCAAACCTATGAGGACAAAATAAAACTGGGTGAAACTGCACAAGGTATTTATCAGGAAGGTATAGAGCTGAGTTATATGCTGAACAAAAAAAATGGTGCTAATACAAAGGTGAAAAGCGGCTTTTATTTTTCTGAAAAAAACAAAGCCATAGCACTCTTGAATGCTTACCCGAAAAGGAATATCAATTTATTTTCAAATATTCCGGATAGCATTCTAAGCCTTGAAAAAGAAACTCAAATCAAAATTTCTAATTTAGAGATAGAGCTTTATAATGAAACACTTGGTAAAAAAACAAAAGGGAAGCTAAACAAAATACAAGAAGATATTATTAGTTTAAGACATACGTATAACAACATAAATTCAACTATTGCACAAACCTATCCCAATTATTATCAATTAAAACACAACACAAAAACAGCCACCATAGAAGAAATTCAAACCCGGATTCTTGGCAAGGATAAAGTCTTAGTTGAATACTTTTTTGGAGATAGCAGTATTTACATATTTACCATTACCAAGGGTAATTACGATATGAAAAAAGTAAGCATCGATTCTATATTTCATTCCCATTTTAATCAGTTTCGAAATAGTTTATCATCCCCTA
>JAKITG010000183.1 GCA_021648195.1 Flavobacteriaceae bacterium
TAATAGCAAATATTGTTTCTCTTTCTGCTCTTTTTTTGTCATTAGAGCAGCAGGTGCGGTGTGTTCTTTTTTCAAATTTGGGATTTTATTTTTGCTGTTTTTAGGGAATTTTAGATGTCGTTAACAACTTTTGAGCATAAAAATAATATTTTATTTTTATTTCACTTGATATTTTGTATTTTTATGGAATATTATATTTACTATAACTTTTTAAACCACCCCTAATGGAGATCAGTTATGAATATAGAAAGGATTTTTTTTACCAACCCTGCAAGCATAAAACAGAAGCAGTATGAAGCATTACGGTCATTTCATGTGGACAAAGAAAAAGCCGAAGTGGTGGCAGCTAAATTTAATTATACATTATCCTCATTTTATTCACTGATACGTGATTTTAAAACCAATTTATCAACGTTAGGAACAGGTGACAATTTTTTCTTAGAAGTAAAATCAGGACGTAAAAAAAAAGAGAATGACGACGCTCTAGATGAAGCCATTATAAAATTGAGAAAAAAATATCTACCAATCGGCGAAATAAAAATGATTCTTGATACCGAGGGAAGTGTTACCTCTGAGAGCCATATTTATCATATAATAAAAAAGGCTGGATTTGCAAGGCTTCCCAGGCGGGATAAAACAGCTGTCAAATCTACAAATACAAATTTAAAAATAGAGGCTCCAATATCCCAACAATTAGAAGATAAAAATGACAGCTTCAATACTATGTCAACGGGTATTCTCGCTTTTTTGCCTTACATCAAGCATTATAAAATAGATAAAGCAATTGAAAACTCCCAGTATCCTGAGACCAAATGTATACCTAAAATGAATTCTATTCTATCAATATTGGCGTTAAAGCTGTCAAATATTTCACGATATTCAAAAGATGATATATGGTGCATGGATAAAGGATTAGGATTATTTGCCGGATTGAATGTTTTGCCGAAAACAGCATGGTTTTCATCATACTCAAGCAGAGTGACAAAAGAGATGAATACTGGGTTCTTAAAAAATATGAATAAAATATGGAAAGATTTAAATTTGCTTTCAGATCCTGAGAATTTGGATTTTACAACTATTCCATATTGGGGTGATGACGCGCATCTAGAAAATAATTGGGCAGGGAAAAGAAATAAATCTCTTTCCAGTATTTTGGCCGTTCTTGCTCATGACCCAGCCTCAGGGATTATAACTTATGGAGATACCACAATCAGACACTCAGGTGAGTCAGATACAATATTGGAATTTTTGGATTTTTATAAGGATGGGCGTAACTCCAATCTGAAATACCTTGTTTTTGACAGTAAGTTTACAACTTATCAAAACCTTTCCAAGCTTGATAATGATGGGATCAAGTTTATTACGATTCGCAGAAGAGGTAAAAAAATACTTGAAGAGTTGGAGTTACTGACCAAGGCCGACTGGACACATATCAGAGTAGAATGTGCAAATGGGAAAAACCGTTCATTGAAGGTAAATGATTCCATTCAATTTCTAAAAGGTTATGATAAAAAAATCAGGCAAATTGCTATTACCGGAAACGGTAAAATAAAACCGGCTCTTATTATTACAAATGACCTTGAAGTGAGCAAACAAAAAATTGTCCGAAAATACGCAAAGCGATGGCTTGTAGACAAAACTATCTCTGAACAGGTACATTTTTTTCACATCAACAAGGTTTCTTCATCAATGGTTATAAAAGTTGACTTTGACCTGACTATGACAATTCTTGCTCATAATTTATACAGACTGCTTGCCAGAGATCTGGAAGGTTATGAAAACTTATCAGCTGAATCGATGTTTAATAAATTTATACGAAATTCTGGTTTCATTGATATAGGCGAAACTGATATTAATGTTAATTTTAAGAAAAAAAGAAACTCACCCTTATTGTTGACAACATTAGAAAAACATGAAAGGTTTGATTTTGAATGGTTGCATGGCAAAAAAATAAACTTTGAAATCTTGCCAAATTCGTAATAATTGAAATTTTAAAGTTTATTTTTTAGGGGGATTTTAAAACCGTGAAAATCTGTGATCATCATAAAGCATAGGAAAGTCTTGCTTAGTAAGCCCACTTATTTCTTTTGATATTTTTATATTGAAGTCAAGTAGAAATTTTTTTCTGTGCCACAAGTAGGAAAAAGACGAATCAACAATGAAATTTAACCCAGATAAGAAGTATTTAGCATATTTGAATTTTGCTTCATATATAACATTTTCATTATCAGAATAAAATTCTTTAGGTATGTTTAAGTTCATAAAATTAAACATTTCTATAGCATATTCAGCAAAATCAGAAATCTCACTAATCCAATCAATATCATCATAAAGGTATAAGTAAAATTCAATAAAGGCTAATTCGTATAAGACTTTATGTAACGCTGTGGTCTCAGAAATCTCAATAGACTGTAAAGCAATCTCCGTAAGTTTTATATCTTCAAAATGTAATTTTTCATTAATGTGACTAGGTCTATCGTATACGAAACGCTCGACTGTTAATATTAATTCATTAGCAGGTCCACCTGTGACTATATTTTTTTATATTTTTATTTCTTTGCATGAATTAACGTTGAGCACAGGTGCACCGCGTTAGCGGGGTTACCTGATGCGGTTTTGTTCTCATTTTCTATATATGTTTTTCCGGTGGTCAATATCTAAAACAAGGATAATTAATCGGTTATCATTAATCTCATAAATAGCCCTATAATTACCTACTCTTATTCTCCAAGCAGGACGACCTATAAGTTTTTTGCTGTTGCTGGGATATGGGGTGTCTGAAAGACTTCTAATCGCATCAATAATTCTGGTTTGATACGGTTCTGGGATTTTTGTTAAAGTTTTTTGTGCTTTACGTCTAATTTCAATATCGTAAGCCATTACGATGCTCTAATTTCAGTAATTGCTTGTTCAAAAGAGATAACTTTATCCGTTTTATCTGCTTTTGCTACATCATAGGAACGTATATCATCGAGTTCCTCTATTTGCTGAAGAATAACATTCCATTCATTGACGGGTATTACAACTGCTTTTGTCTGCTGATTATGATCAACTATATATTCTGGATGCACTGCTATCATTTTATATTCCTCATGTAAAATATCTTAATTTAAAATATATCGCATAAGACGTGAATGTCAATATTTATTCGAGAGATCTAAGACAACAAATCATTTTTTCTCTAAAATCTTTTTATCTGACTGCAAATTATAGCGATAAATATACACATATAAAAAATAAAACTAAAAACAGATAAAAATATTTCGATTGAGGAGTCCTTATTTTCTTTTCTAAAAAATAATATTGAATATCCTATACCAAATGCAATAAAAAATACGAGAGTAAAAATCTGATTGCCTGTAAGACTGTGAGCAGTCCCAACAAATAATCCTGCTATCAATACATTATAT
>JAKITG010000184.1 GCA_021648195.1 Flavobacteriaceae bacterium
GAACATTTATGATGCGGCTAAATGCAATAACACACAAAGAGCAGTTAAAAAATATGTAGTGTACCACTAATTTTTTAACATGTTGTTTTTGCTTGTCTTAACATCCCAAAGTGGCAAGTTGGGTTAATTTTTTGTTTGGAATCGGTTTCGGAGATGTTGAAAATTTTTGCATTGTGGGAATCGAGAAAAAGTTTATCAAAAACAGATGTAATAAGATTTCTGAAACTGTTAACTTCATTGGATATTGAGGAGAGATATTGGTTAACATCTTTTTCCAAATTGATATCATCTGTTGTAAGGTCTTCAATTTCGGAGTTAATTTCTTCTAATTGGTTTAAAGATTTATCTATTTCAAAAATCTCGTTTTGCAACTTACTTTGTTGGTTATATGCACTTTTTAGGTCGTCAAAAGCCTTAAGTTTAGATAGTTGCTCGAATATTTCTTGTCTTTCTTTTTCAAATTTAGCTATTTTTTCATCAGCTACAGTTATACTTGTTTTAAATTTTTCAATATCTGCTTTGATAAATCCTTTACGTGATGAGTAAAGTTTTTTTCTAAATTCTACTGCCTCTTCAATAGATTTTTTTGCGGAATTAGCTAATAGTGAATTAATATCCTGATAAATTTCGAAAACTTTAGCAGACCAATTGAAAGTATCTTTTGCCGAAGTTACACGGAGTTTTTTAATTTCTTCTATTCTTTTATAGTTTAATGAATTTTGGAACCAAAATTTTTTGATAGAAGCAGTTAAATAATTAGCTCTTAATTCAAGTTCTTTATAATTACCCGAAAGTGAGTATGTAGAAATAATGTTATTTATATTTGAAACTTTTTTTTGAAGATTTGTTTTTTTATTAAGTAATTCAGTAATTGATTTTGTTTCAGAATTTTTTCTAATAACTTTTTCGGATATATTTTTTGCAGATATTAAATTTGAAATCTGTGATGTTATTTCGTGATTTTGCATAGGCAGATTATTATCAATATTAAGTAGAGATAAATGAAACGGTGTAGCAAGTGAAAGTGTTAATTTATGAACAAAATTTATTGGGTCAGTAAATAGTTCTTCTCTTTTTTTTACTTTAATAAAGAACGCAATTAATTTGTTATACCAGTTTTCTTGAAGCACACCAACAAAATCATCCCGATAAAAAAGGAGTTGAAACAAACGAGATTGTATTTTTTTTAATGATAATTTGTCTCTTTGATGCCCGAGTTCACCAAAATATATATTTTTTTGTGGGTTATCGAAAGAGCGTGAAATTTTATATTTTTTGTTATTAACAGAAAAGATTAGGTTAATAGAGCTACCTTTAAGTATTCCTTTGTTATATGCGTTTACTATACGTCTCAGATATTTTACATCCATTAGCAAAGCAAAGAGGATAAAATCGAGCAATAAGGATTTACCTACTGCGTGTAGAGTTCCTGAGGAATTATCTTTATCCTCATTGAAATGAGCATATATAATATTAAGCCCTTTATTAAAAGTTATATTCTCAAATAAAGGTTTTGGAGTTGTGTAAAGATTTTCTAGTATCATTTTTAATATATATTAAGTTGTTGTTGTAATCAATTATATCAGCAATGAATAGGAATGTTAGAGTGTCGAATAGTTTTTGGTAGCTAATTTCAATTTTATGTTTTCTAAGGAATATTTGAATATCTACTATTGAAGCGGATTTTTCGTTTTGTAAAAAAGCAACAATTTTTGCACCTAAAACTAACGAGTTGGTTTTTATGTTTTCATATTTATTAGGTGAAATCATTGTTACGCTCAAATTTTGGGAATAAGGTTAGGGGGTCTTTGGAATGTTTTTTACCAAAGTCGCAATATTCAAAGAAGAACAGCACCAATGATAATGCAGTTGCCTTATGCAAAGGATTTATATTTTCTTTTGGTATTAAGGCGTTACTTAAATCTTGTAAAACTGTTGGTGATTGAACAGGAGCATCAACCTTGTTGTTTCTGTTTGATGGATGATTTATAAAACTATTTCTAATAGTATCAAGTATGGCATACAAGAACATTTCATACTCAGAAAAATTAGATTGAATATAGTTTTCAACAATAGTTTTTGACTCCCAAAACATATAATATTCATTAAGAACATCTTGATATGTTGTGGATATAAAATTCTTTTTAATCTTTTCTTTTAATTGAATAACCCCTTTGTCGAAATTGGGGATTGGGATTTTATGGGTTTTATAGTTATTGTAAACGAATGCAAATATTTCTTCTAGTATATTTGGGATAGAAGCATAAGTACTACTAGTAATATTATATGCATCTTTTAAGTTCTTCTCCGTTATAGTTTTAGAAATATCACTATTTCCTAATAAAGTAGTCTTAAAATCTTTATCAGCAAAGCGTATAGGTTTGTTGGTTTTTTTTCTAGAAGTGGTTTTTTTTGACATATATTATCTGTTATTTATTATGTGCCTTATAACAGATGTTAAGATACTATATTATATTTAAGTTTACAATTTTATAGAATTAAATAGTGGGAGAAAAAATGGGAACTTATGATAGAGTAGAAATTATGAAAAAGTGCGAACTCATAGAAAGCATACAAGAGCAAATAATATATTTAAAGAAGGTAAGGCACGATTATGTTACAAATAGACCAGAGATTGATGAGAATAATTTTATGAGCCCAAGTTTAGAGGAGTTTTTGGATGAACATGTTGGGTATAGAGAGGATGGAATAAGAAGCAAAACTAATCTCAAAATTAAAGAACAATATGATTTGAAAGATTTGATCTGGTGGAAAGGAAGCAAAAGAATGCTACTTTATTTATTTGAATTGTTAATAGATTCCAAGCTGATTGATAAGGAACATAATAAAAACTTATATGCTACAATTGCAAAGCACTTTAAAGATGTAGATACTAGAGCTATGGATAATAAAGCTTTGCAGAAACAACACTCAAATATGAAATGGATAGATGGTTACAAAAAACCAAAAGATGACGATGCAAAAAGTATTGAAGAAATAATAAAAGAATTAAAAAACACTTTGAAAGACTTACAAGATAAATAGGGGGATACCCCTACCTACACTCTATATTATAAATAAAATGATTTTTACTTTTACCTTAAAGTTTTTAACAACTAAAAACAAGAATAAGGTAAAAAATGAAAAACACACATCAAGAAGAAGTTTTAGGCAAACTTCAGAAAATCGAAAATCTATTAAAGACAAAAAAATTAAAGCCATTTAATTCTGAAAAAGCATCACAGTATTTAGTGCTTGGTCGGAAACTCTCATCCCCTTACCAACAAAGGTCAATATAGCAAAAGTTATCCTGAAATTAATCTGAATAATGCTTATTTTTGTATAGTAATTGAAAAAAGCCTATACTATTCATCA
>JAKITG010000185.1 GCA_021648195.1 Flavobacteriaceae bacterium
TCCTTCTGCTTAAGGAGTTATAGGTGCTGTTCCTGCTCCTGCTATAGTATCATTTGTAGGTGGCGGTGGCGCACTACCTGTTGTAAACGACCATTCACTACATCCTGTTGCTGAACCTCCAAAATTACTTGACACTATGCTCCAATAATAGGTTGTGTCATAATCTAAATCTGTAATATTTATTGTAGTAGCTCCTAAAGAACCAAGAGAGGTGAGCGAGCCTGATGTTGTACCCCAAAAAATCTCGTACGAAGTTGCAGGATCTCCTATTGTAGATGGAAGCCAAGAAAGTGTTACAGTATCTGTTGCTAATACTACATTTGTAGCTGTGTCTGTAGGAGTTGGTGTATCTGCACAGCTTGGTGCTGTAGCGGTTGCAATTAAATCTACATCATCTATATACCAATTATCTCCATCGTCTTGCTGCATTACAAAGGCAAGATATATAGGCGTTCCTATATAGGCAGATAAATCTATATTATGTGCATTATAAATAGTGCTAAAATCCCCCTCTGCTTGCGTATCAATTATTGTAAAATCTGCGTGCGTGGTTTGTGATGCTGACGAAACTCTTACGGTATAAGTTGTTCCGAATGGGAGTGAAAATGCTTGCCTTTGCATAAAAGTTAAAATCGGTGTTCCTGCTGTTGGTGTAAATTGTGGTGTAACTAGCCAATCTTCTGCACTATTAGGAACATTTTCAAACCTGACAAAAGCAGCTTGTGCACCACTATTTGCTATGATTGAACTTGTCCAATTTCGAGCTGTTCCCTCTCCATTTGTTCCAATAAAAGATGCCCAACCTGTTGGCGGAACGGTTGCTTCAAAGCTTTCTGGAAATTGTGCTTGTGCTTGCCAACTAAAAATTATAACTAGAAGCATTGTAAATAAAAAAGTAATTTTTTGCATAAAAAAAGTTTTAGTAAATTAATAATAAATCTAAATTACATTATTTTAATTTCTTACGCAAAAAAATACAAAATGTTCAGGGAAAGCGCATTAAGCTTTCATTAGATTTAAGACCAAATTAAGTATAAAATGAATCATAAATAAATTGAATTATTTTATACTTAGATTGGTATAAGTCTATTGTATCGTCTTCCAAAGTATAGTATTAATTAGACCATGAATAATACAGGTTAATGCTAAATTTAAGTAAAAATCATTTTATTTCTGCTTATCTTTGTAATCTTAATATAAAAATATGAGTTTACAACAGGAAGTAATGACCAAGCTTAAAGAGGCAATGAAAGCTAAAGATAAAGTAGCTTTAGAATCCTTACGAGCAATAAAATCGGCTTTATTATTAGCGCAAACGAGTGGTAATGCTAAAGGATTATCTCAAGAAGATGAGGTGAAATTAGTTCAAAAATTAGTAAAGCAACGTAAAGATAGTGCGACACTTTATAAAGAACAGAATAGAGAAGATTTAGCAGTACTAGAGCTAGCACAAATTGAAATATTAGCACAATTTTTACCAGTTCAAATGGGCGAAGAAGAATTAAAAAACAACATTTCTACTATAATTAGTCAAATTGGCGCAACTTCTATGAAAGATATGGGTAAAGTAATGGGCTTAGCTTCAAAAAAATTGGCAGGAAAAGCCGATGGAAAAGCAATTTCTACTGTGGTAAAAAAGTTATTAAGTTAAGAGTAATACCAGTTAAACATCAAAACACCCTATAATTTCTTCATCTTTTCTCGTTTTTCTGCACTTAAAATTTTGACCATAGCAAAGACTATGCTCAAAATTTGATGATTGAAAAACAAAAAAATATTTTGAAATTATGTAGTGTATTTTGAAATTAAACTGGTATAAATCATCTATTAAAACAAAACCTGTAGGTGACTCAAATCCTCCTTTACGCTAAAGCGGTTTTTTAATAATTCCTCTGTACTATTACGAAATCTCTAATAAATACCTAACTTGTACACGGCACAAGCGAGACGCTTGCGCTAGCGGGGCGAGGAACAGTTTTCTACTTATGATAAAGATGTTTTAAAACGTATTGAGGATATTGAACAATTACCTTTAGAAGATAAAAAAACATATCTTTTACATGATTGATAACCTTGTCAAAGCTGTTAAACTTAAAAGTTTGTAAATAAAAAAAACACTAAAAAAGTAAGCCTTTTTTAGTGTTTAAATTTTTTCTAGATAATACATTGAAATTCGATGTCGGTAAACTTGGAAATAACATGTTTTTTATAGTGATAACACCTTGTAGCTTAATGTTTTTATTTGTTATTTTAGGTTGTTAACTATTCTGTGTTATTACCAACTAAACCAATTAGTTTTCAGCAATGAATCATCTAAATAAATGGCATTTAAATAATTACTCTCTAAAATATTTAATACTCGCTTTAAGTACTCTAAATTTTTATCTTTTTTAAAATTTTGATTTTTCAAAAAACAAACAACTTCTTCGTACGTTTTTAGTTCATTAAAGGCATTTAATATTTTCAATTTATTTTCATTTTTTAATAAAAAATACGTAGGTCTATGAGTACTATTAACGCCGAAAATATAAATTTCATTGCCTTTTTTATTAAACAAAGTTCTGTCTATAATCTTTAGCAAATAAATATTATTTATTAAAGATTTAGCATTACCATCTTTCAATTGTTTTACTTCGATTAGATGTTCAACTAATTTTACTTTGATTAATTCATTATCGATATCTTGAGAATAATTATTCAAAACACTAAAAAATTGAATAAATAATATAACAAGAATCAATTCTATTTTTTTATTATTTTTTATCATACTCTATAATAATTTTTGTACTAATTTTTGAAGGCTCTACTTCTGCTGCATTTATTCCTTTTTGCCAAACGGTCAATTGATTTTTATTTGTAGTATGTCCTATTTCATGACCAAGTACAGCTCCTAAATTTGATAAAGATAATTTGACAGATAAAGAACTAAAAGAGTTGTTGGAATTTGTGCCTGATTGAAAAAGTCGCCCATTGAGTGGCTTTTTTTTACTCGTAAATAATCAATCCTATAGTGTTTTGGGCTGTATAAGATTTTGGCATTGTTTTATAACTTCGTTCTTTCCAAAGAGTATCTTTCTCTACAATTATAAATGCTCCTAATTGCTCCATATTCGATACTTGTGGTTTAATTAATAGCAGTTTAAAATTGTAATTATTATTAATTTCTATTTTCTTATGACCCGAACTATCTGGTTTTTTCAAATTGTGTTTACTGTAAAATTTTTCCTTAAAGGATACAATAATAATTGTGTCTTTCGATTGGTCTTTTAAAACCTTAAGACGATATGCGTATTCATATTCCTCAATATTAGTTACCTT
>JAKITG010000186.1 GCA_021648195.1 Flavobacteriaceae bacterium
AAGATAAAACACTCGATCCATTAATAAAATTGGCATTCCTACATTATCAATTTGAAGCAATACACCCTTTTGTTGATGGAAATGGAAGAACAGGGCGAATACTTCTCTTGCTGTATCTTAAAATTGAAAACCTACTTGATTTACCTGCAATTTATTTGAGTGAATACATCATTAAAAACAAGTCGGAATATTATAAAAGATTAAGACAAGTAACTGAAAAACAAGATTGGGAAAGTTGGGTAATGTATATCTTGGATATGATTGAATGGACTTCTAAAAAAGGAATAACGAGATTAGAGGGTATTCTAAATTCAATGAAAGAAACTTCAGAAGAAATTAAAAAGGAGTTACCAAAAGCATATTCTAAAGACTTAATAGAAATTCTATATAAACTTCCATATACAAAAAGACAGCATTTAATTGATGCAGGACTAGGAACAGCAAAAACTGTAGGAAATTACTTAATAGCATTAGAGGAGAAAGGATTTCTAAAATCTGTAAAATTGGGAAAAGAAAAACTATATCTTAATCATAGATTAATGACAATATTGGAAAAAGAGCAGTAATAAACAAGTGTTTGGCTTGCAAATAAACAAAAAATTAAAGGCTTTATTGCTAATGAGTTCGGGTAATTATGGTGGTTTAGATTTTGATGAAGTTAAAGGTTTGGTAAATTAAAACCTAAAATCTTTCAACCCAGAAAAACACGCTATATCTTCATTGAAATAGCATCTTAAAATTAAATTGTATATGAAAAAAATTATTCTTTTATCTATAATATTTCTTTTTATAATTTGGGCAACTGGTTATTCTCAAGACTCATTTTATAAAAAACTAGTAGATTCAACAAAAACTTTAACTAAAGATAACGTTGTTTATGATTCGAGTTATTTTTCGATTGGTTACCCTAATGGAGATGTACCAAAAAATGTTGGTGTATGTACAGATGTTGTGATTCGAGCCTATCGAAAAGTTGGGATTGATCTTCAAAAAGAAGTTTATGAAGATATGAAGTCCAATTTTAATGAATATCCTAAAAATTGGGGATTGAAATCAACTGATAGAAATATCGATCATAGAAGAGTTCCTAATTTGATGAAATTTTTTGAAAGGCATCAGGGAACTAAGAAAATCACTACTAATTCAGAGGATTATATTCCAGGAGATATTGTTTGTTGGAATTTGGGTGGAGGAATAACTCATATAGGGATTGTAATTAACCAAAAATCGGTAGATCAAAAACGAAATTTAATTGTACACAATATTGGTTCGGGGCAAGTAATTGAAGATGTACTATTTAAATTCAAAATTATAGGACATTATCGGTATAAAAAGTAGTAGTAAATTTAAAAAGTATGGCAAAAATATTTATAAAAATAACTAATGAATTAACTGAATTTATTCAGCGACAAAAAATATTTTTTGTAGGAACAGCTGCAAATCAAGGGAGAATAAATATTTCCCCTAAGGGAATTGATACATTTCGAGTGTTGGGAGAAAATAAAGTTATTTGGTTAAATTTAACGGGAAGTGGAAACGAAACAGCTGCTCATTTACTCAATAATACTCGAATGACAATACTATTCTGTTCGTTTGAAGAGAAGCCATTAATCTTGAGACTTTATGGAACTGCTAAAATTTTTCACAAACGAGATAAGAAATTTAATGAATACCTAAACTTATTTCCTAAGATTTCAGGTTCAAGACAAATAATAGAAATGGATGTTGATTCGGTTCAAACTTCTTGTGGGTATGCTGTGCCATTTATGGATTTTAAAGAGGAAAGAACGGTTCTTAATTCTTGGGCAAAAAAGCAAGGAAAGGATAAAATAGAAAAATATTGGAGAGAAAGGAATACTAAGAGTATTGATGGATTTGAAACGGGAATATTGGGTGAATATTGATTAATAAATTCTGACAGTTAATATTTTATGAAGCTGTAGGGATGGTATTCAATAAGCTAGTTGTGGGTAGTTTTTGGATTAGTTACTCTATATGTGTGAATCTTTTTTGTAAAAAGTATGCTATGAATTGTTATTCAAAACATTCGACAAAAAATTTTTTCAAAGCATTTGTGATTAATGTTTCATTTACAGCACCAATTGCGTTGTTTATACCTGCGTGCGTATAAATGCTTCCTTCTACTTGTGAAGTGTTTATACCGTTGGCTTCTAACATATTAATAAAAGCATTTGCGCTATTAATTCTTTCTGTATTTCCTCGTTTTGCTATAAAAAATTTAGGATATAGTTGTGTGTTAAAAATGTTGTAGATTGGAGAAGCATCAATATTTTCAGTTACATCAACTCCAAAAGCGTTTATATACATTTCTTGAATTGTGCCACTTGTAGCTTGTTTAGGTATATCAAACCCTTTTGTATCTATTACAGCAACTCCTTTAATATCCTTTAGCGACATACCTACTTGTTCAACAAATTGCCTATTTGTTCCTGTTAAAGCCACTAAATGTGCTCCAGCACTATGACCTAATAATGCAATTTTAGTGTTATTCCCTCCATATTGGTCAATGTTTTTATAAACCCATTTTAAAGCATCAGTTACATCAATAGTATGATCTGGATATTTTATTCTATTAGGATTTGTAGTTTCATAAGGATAAGGGCTTAGTCTGTAATTAATACTTACCAATATATACCCCAACTCGCGAAATAAATTAATTTTATTTTGAAGTTGTTGCGATTTATCACCAATGACCCAACCACCACCATGAACGTAAAATACAATTGGTTTTTTAGTATCAATATCATTAGTGTGATAAATATCTAAACTCAATAAGTTTGAGTCTATACCACTTATTGATTTATATTGAATAGTTTGATTGAGGTATTCAATATTTATTGGATTTGGATTGTTATTTTCAGTATCACAGTTTAAAAATAAAACAGAAAGTAATAAAATGTAAGATATTTTCATGGTTGCTATTATTTTAAGACGCTGGTTTTGGTAAATATACTATTTAAAATTATAGAACATTATTGGTGTAAAAAGTAGTAGCAAATTAAAAAAAGTATGGCACCTGCAATTTATTTTATACTTCAAATATTATCACTTTTCTTGATTTTGAAAATTAATTTTTAGGTCAAGCTCGAGTTAATAACGGGTTTATACCAATTTAATTTCAGAACGCCCGATAAATTAAATTAAATTATATTTTTCTTTTTTTAGGCGAAAATTCTTTTCATAGCCGTAGCTATGGAAAGAATTTTTAACGACAAAAAATGGAAATAGAACTGCGTAGCACATCACGAATTCCTTTAAAAAATAATAAAAAAGAAATGAGTAAATGATTTATATC
>JAKITG010000187.1 GCA_021648195.1 Flavobacteriaceae bacterium
ACAAACCGTAAAACATACCATGTCTTTAGATAATATTGCACTACAGTTAATTTATTATTTAATTAAATCTTTTGTATTATGAAAATTGCTCAAAGTAAAAATCAAACAGCAATCGGAGAAATCCGCAGCCAAATTTCTGAATCAGCCGATTTAGACAAGTTTAATGCTTTTTTAGCAAGTTATGCGGTTATTGATTTTGATGATGCTGAACAGCAGCAAGCAATGGACTCTTGCTGCGGTGGTGAAAATTGCTGTAAAAATGTAACTTTTAACACAACTGTTACAACATCATAAAAAATGTTGTAGGGTTTGAAATGTGGAAAAGGGCAAGGTAATTAGATTATCAAGCCCTTTTTCATTAACCAGTGCCTTAACATGAGTAATCTCAAGCAATATATTGATACAATCACTAAATTAGAAGACAGTTTAATTAGTGTAGATAAAAGTAAAATTCAAGATTATGGTTTGCTGGCCACCTTTAAATTGGTTTCAGCGAATCTATCTCGATTTCTTCCCTCTATAAATAGGAGTAAGCATCTTGAATTAATTAAAAAGATTCATTTAAACAGAACCCAGGCAATAATTGACCAAGAGTTTTTCTTTTTATTAGATAACCTTACCATTATTGATAAACTTAACTTAGTTGATAAATGCAGAAAACGTGGTTTTATTATTTCAACTTATCATACAGGTTCCTACAGATTACTAATAGCATTATTTGCTAAATTGAATATCAAATTTTGCCTAGTAACTGAACAAAATTTCATTGAAACTCAAGGTGAAATAGTTAAAACCCTATTTAGAAAAATTAAAAAAGAAATATTCTCAGTTGTAGAGGTAGAAGAGTTGGAAATAATAAATGCTGAAAATCCAAGTTTGATTCGCAAATTAATACATAAAATAAGAGCCAATTATTCGATTATTTTTTATATTGATGGAAACACAGGAACAAATGAATTCAACGTTGCAAAAGATAAATTATTGAGAATTAATTTTCTTGATAGTTTCATAAATGCAAGAAAGGGTATTGGATTCTTATCACATTTCACTAAAACACCAATTATATCAATAATCGGTAAGAGAATAAGTACTACGCAAAACGAATTAGCAATTGACTTAGTTGATTTTAATGACTTTTCTGAGAGTCGAAATGAATATGTTGAACGTTCAACAAAACATTTGTATTTAATACTTGAAGATTTCGTTAAAAAACATCCTGAACAATGGGAGGGGTGGTTTTACATTCATAAATTTTTTAATCACGATAGATATAAAAATATTTCGGATGGCATATCATTAAAATCGTTGGCAGATTTAAAGCCAAATAGCAAAAAATCGATTGGTTTTAATACTACTGATTATGAATTAATTAAGTTCAAGAACAACTTTTTCTTTCTCATTGATATTAAAAACTACAAAGTATCAAAAATAAGTTCGGAATTATATACCGCACTAAATTATCTTATCAGACCAAAGAAAATTTCAAATAAAAGAGACTTTTCGATAAATAACATCTTGTTAGAAGAAAAAGCAATCTTAGAATTACTTCAATTAAAGATATTAGTAGCGTGTTAGTTACAAAAAATAAAATATCTTTGTATTTATATACTTACTAATCATGCTACAATACATAAGATTATTTTTACTTGTAATTTCAATTTTTCATACTAGTTTCGCAATCTCGCAACTCCAAGTGCCAAATGAAGTAAAATGGAAAAGTAGTATCTTTTTTGAGAATCAATTAGGGCCGTTTGAATTAACTTTATATTTTAATTTCGAAAACTCGAATAACTTTACAGCATACTCGTCCAAAAATGCTGACAAAAGAATTTTTGGAGGAATAAAAGCATTATTTGCAAGAATTATAAATAAATCACCAAAGAAAGGAATTTTTATTAAAATAAGCGATGGCAGAATTATTCACAAAGGTAAGTATGATAGTTTAACTGGCATCTTAAATTTACCTATGATTGGAAAACCAACCTTTGAGGGAGTTCGAATAGCCGATACGATAAAAGGTATTATCAAGGACAGTACGGCAATTATTGGTTCAATACTTGCAACAAAATATAATCAAATAGATTGTTTCAATTACATAGAACTATTTGATAAAATTGTTGATACAACGAAGAAATATATTTACAATCCAGATTTATTAAATTCAATGCAATGGAAGCGATTTGATAATAAACTTTCAAAGATTTCCCAAAAGGTTATTGATGATATTGAGTTTTTTCTAGGTTTTAATATTCATAGTCAGAAATTACCATTTAGTCATTATAATCTGTTTATTTTCTCTCAGAAACCTGATTTTAATGTAAATGAAAATGAGAAATTTATAGAAATTAAGGAAATTAACGAGCAAACAGTCTATTTGAATATTAATAGTTTTAGTGGTTCAAAATTTGAAATGGACAGTGCTTTTAATAAAATTCTAGCGAAAAATTATAAATATCTAATTGTTGATTTACGAAATAATCCCGGCGGCGGCTTAAACAGTGCTATACCTTTTGGAAATTATCTTTGTAAAGAAAGAACCATTGCTGGTTATTTTATAACAAATAAATGGTTTTCAGCAAATAATCCTCGTAAGGAATCATTAGATTTCAGTGAATTACCTGTCGCAGAAGCAACAACAACAGAAAGATTTATTGAGGAACTTAAAAATTCAAAAGGAATGAAACTTGTTATTGAACCCGGAATTCAGACTTTTAATGGCACAATTTATATACTCACTAGCAATAAAACTGCAAGCACATGTGAACCAATTGTATATGCATTAATGAAAAATAAAATTGCAACAATAATTGGAGAGAAAACTGCAGGTGCTATGCTAAGTGCAACCCCGGTTCAAGTTAGTGATAAATATTACATAATCCTTCCTATTGCCGATTACTATACCTTTGACATGAAAAGATTAGACCAAACAGGCGTAGAACCAAATATTGTAATAGAATCAGATAAAGCACTTGATTTCGTTATTAATAATTTATTAAAGTAATTATTATTTACCTTATTTACAAAAAGGCACATGCACACAACAATGGCTCATACTGCATACCGCAGTTAGTTGTAAATATGATATTTACGCCTATTAATAAAGTATATTTGTAAACAGAAAAATTAGTAATATTAAGGCGGTACGCAGCATAGCCCAACCGTTAGGCACAATTGCCACCGTGGGCGCCACGCTGCGGGGCCCCACAGGTAAGAAAAACAATAATTCTACCAAGCCTCTTGAGGGGGTTGGCTTTTATCAGGAAACCCAGGTGC
>JAKITG010000188.1 GCA_021648195.1 Flavobacteriaceae bacterium
ATAAATAGGAACACCATTTAAAATTACTCTTGACCTGTCGGCAGAACTACCTCTTAAAGAAGGGTTTGCTGTTTCATTTACTGTTGTAGAAGCAGGCAAAAATGTTATTGCCAATAATGGATCACCTTGGGAAACAGGGTTTAAGTAAATATCTAATTTATTTAGTTTTACAACAGAGAATTGTTCTGATATTGGGTCACGTGCAGTTATAATTATTGCATCTAAAGTTTGTGCATCTTCTTGTAGTACTATCGTTATTTTCTCATTAAAACTTATGGATGTTAATAAAATTTCTCTTGTTTTGTAGCCAAGAAAAGAGACAATTAATGTATCTTTTAAATCTCCTATTTCCAATTTGAATTTGCCATCAAAATCTGTTGTTGTTCCCTTTTGTGGTATTGATTTTAAGTAAATATTTACTGCAAAAATTGGTTCGCCTTTTCTGTCTTTAACAATACCTTGTAATAGGTTTTGAGAAAAGCATTGAGAAGTAATGAATAAGCAAATAAAAGATATTAAATATTTCATTGCTAATTTATTTGCCAACTAATTTAGATGCTAACTGATTAATAGTATAACTTTCTGGAAACGCTACAATTCCTTCTTGAAAATATTTTTTGGCTAAAATCCAGTTTTCTTTTTTGATGTAAAGTTTGATTAACATTTCATAAGATTCTTCTTTACCCCAAGACGGTAAATAGTCATTTTTTATTTTTTGAGCAGGTAATAAAATGGCTTTTAGTAAATATGTCTCTGCTTCTTTTCCTCCTCCATATTTTTCAGGAGTATGAAAATCATTACTTGTAAAAACATAATAGGCTCTAAGGTTGGTAGAGTCTATAGCGGTAGCTCTTTTAATATTCTTTTTTATATTACTAGAAACAATCATAGCCTTCATTCCTTTAAACTGAATGCCAAACCCTTGAAGCATTGCTAAAAGAGCATAACCTTCAGAGTTTTTGTTTTTCATATCGTTTAGCCAGTCAATACCTTTGTCTATCTCTTTCTCGGCGGTTTTTTTATCTCCTTTTTTAAGGTAATATATAGATGAATAAAATTGTAAATAAGATTTCCAATACAAGATGATATTGTTTTTTTTGGTTGAATATAAACTTTCTAAATCTTTTCTAAGCGAATATAATTCATCATTGTTTTTTGTCATAAAGCTTTGTGCAAAAGCATTATAAATTTTTCCTTGAATACCTACAAGTAGTGAATCTTGTTGAGTAGATTGTGTCTGTGCTTGATAACTAACAATCTGTGATTTGTTAAAATCTGTTGTATTTCCTTTACAGGATACAAATAATAGTGAAATAAATAGTAATCGTATCATAATTATTTGTTTTATAAATTAGTTTATAATATAAACTAAATGGTTAAAAAAATTATTTTAAATATTGTTTAATGGCATTTACATATTCTTCAAAAGCATCAATTCCTGTATTTGTAATTGCAATGGAAGTATGCTGGTAATTGTTTAAAAATCCTTTAACTATTGTTATGTACTTTGCCTTTTCCAGTTTTTTTAGTTGCACACTAATATTTCCGGATGTTGCTTTTGTAATATTCTTCAATTCATTAAAATCAGACTTACCATTTGCTACTAAATAAGAAATAATAGCTAATCGAAGTTGAGAATGTAATAATGGATTGAGTTTTTTAAACATTAGTTTTTTTCTTGTGCTTAATCATTAATAAAATACCAGGAATTAGAAAGGCAACAATTGAGACAATTCCCATCAGTAAAGGATGGTGGATCCAATCGAGTTTAAAGCAAATAAAAGCTGAAAGACTAATGAAAATTCCAGAATAGATTAACAATCTGCTTTTTATTGAAATGCCTGACACTATCACACCAACAGAAAGTAAAATCAAAATTACTGGTATTAAATTTTCTTTTAATATAGCAGCAAAGATAAAACCTAAAATCATAATATTGATTGATAAAACAATCCACAATGCAGAAATTATCTTGCTTACTTGATTTTCTCTACTTTTTGTTTGTTTTTTTGAATAATAAAAACTTGTATAAATTGACCCAATAGGCATTAAGAAATATGGATACCAACTAATATCATAGTGTTCATTTTTAAGAAGTATAAACTGGCTTATTGATGCTATGGCAATTAATGCTCCCCAAAACATATAAATAAATCCGTTTTCTTCAAATTTACTTCTTGCTTCGTTAATCACTTGGGTAATTAATTCAAAACTTTTTTCAGGTGATAATTCTTCTATTTTCATTTTCTGTTATTTATATTACCGCACAAATATAAAGTAGTTTATGTTATAAACAAAATATAATTACATTATTTTTTTATAAGTAAAAGGGACTGAGCTCTAGGTGATTGTAGCAAATATAATAACTCTATGTCATTCCTGTAAATGTTACGTAATTCGAAGACAAAATTATCTCTATCCTTTAAAATAAAATGTAATGTTAATTCTTATTAGTTTTAAGTACTTATAAAAATGCTGTTCTGCTTAGAACTTAGCTGTAAAAGGTAAATATATTTTGAATTTTGGCTGGATTGTATGTCAGCAATAGACTCTTTTTTTAGTTTAGGATTTTGTATCAGCAAAAACAAATGTATCTACAAAGCGTAAGTTTTCTGTAATCACCTTGTAGTCAATGGTTTGGTTAATGCATTTTCAGGAGATATTCAAAGATAATAAGATATTGGATAATAGAGCAGAAAGTTTAGCCATAAAAAAAGTAAAAAAAGAAGCAGAAGTATATCTAAATAAAGTCTGAAAAAACAAATTTATTTAGTAACTTTATTTGCTGTATAAAAGCAAAGAAAAATATATGATTAAAATCTGTAGAAACATATTTTAGAGCTATTAAATTTTTTATTATGGAAGTATTTTGGCATGTAGTAATTGCAACTATTTTAGGAATATTTTTTGTTTTGGGTGGCTATGGCTATGGTACTGGTATTATACATCTATTTTTTGCTAAAACAGAAAATGATAAAGATGTAATAGCTAAATCCTCTGGAGAGTTTTGGGTTCTAAAAGAAATTTGGCTTATAGCCGGAATCTGTTTATTGTCAGTTACTTTTCCTTTATTGTTCTATTCTGCCTTTAAGGGTTTTTACATTTATTTAGTAGTAATCGTAGGTCTTATTGTGTTAAGAACTATAGGATTGAGATTAAGAAGTAAATTTACATCGCAAACATGGAAAAACCTTTGGTACAAAGCCTTTGGTTTATCTAGTATTCTATTAGCTTTCTTTTTTGGAGTTGCTTTAGGGAATATTATTAG
>JAKITG010000016.1 GCA_021648195.1 Flavobacteriaceae bacterium
GGCAGAAGAGTTGTAGGTTCTGGAGGTGGCTATGAAAGAGAAAGTGAAATAAGTGTGTTAGGAAATATTAACCCAGATTGGATTGGGGGTTTAAACAACTCATTTAGATATAAGGGCTTTTTTATGAATGTATTAGTAGATTTTGTACAAGGCGGTGAATTATCATCTCTTACAAAATATAGAGCAACTGCTGGTGGATTTGGTAAATTTACAGAAGAAGGAAGACGACCACGTGATACAGATGATAGTGGCGCACAATTACCTTATGTTGGTGTATTGGATGGCGTTGTTGAAGTTTTAGACGCTAACGATGTTGGTACAGGTGTTTTTGTAGAAAATACGCAAGCAGTTGATGGGCAAACCTATTGGGCAGCAAGAGCATGGCGCGGAATTGGAGAAGAGTTTGTAATGGATGCGAGTTATATTACTTTACGAGAAGTAATTGTTGGGTATAATATTAACCAAAATGTTCTAAAAAATATAGGTTTAAATAGCTTTCGCATTTCGTTAATTGGAAGAAATTTATTTTACTTTCAAGAATCTATGCAAGGTTTGGGTATATCTCCCGAATCGGCACCTAATGTTGCAGCAGGAGCTAGAGGTATAGAAAATGTATCTATGCCAACCACAAGAACATGGGCAGTAAATATTAATCTTACTTTTTAATTAGCATATTAAAAAACTTAAAACAAAAAGAGATGAAAACATTTAAAAACATAAAAAATTTAATAATTACCTCACTAGCTATTTTCGCAATAGCCTCGTGTACAGACCGTTTTGAAGAACTAAACACAAAAAATGATTTAGTACTAGAAAGCTTAGTAGATGTAAATTTGATATTTACAAAAGTTCAGTTTGAAGCTATAAAAGAAGGAACCCCTAATGGTTATGGTACTATAGGCAACTATAGTGGTATGTCTTATTCAGGGGCAAATGCTCCATTTATAGAAGGTCAATCCACAGATGAATGGGATGATTCTTATCAAGATTACACCAATAATCTTGCAGCAATTATTCGCATTACCAATGACGAACCAGATTTAGTTAATAAAAATGCAATTGCTAGAATTATGAAAGTTTGGGCTTTTGCAAAAGTAACAGATACTTATGGTGATATACCTTACTTTGAATCAAATTTAGCACCTTTGGATGTAATTTTTACTCCTAAATATGATACTCAAAAAAGTATTTATGAAGACTTTTTTAAAGAATTAAAAGAAGCTGCTCTTGCCTTAGACGGGACAAAAGTGAGTTACGGCGGTGCAGATTTAGTTTATGGTGGAGACGTTGATAAATGGAGAAAATTTGCAAATTCACTAAGGTTAAGATTAGCACTTCGTGTTAGATACGCTGATGAAGCAATGGCCATAGATAATATGAGCGATTTACAAGCTTCTGATTTGATTCTTAGTAGAGAAGATGATGCCTCTATGTACACAACTACAGATGTGTTAAATAATCAAAATGCACTTTATAATGGCTTACTTAACGTTGGTGGTGGCGATGACTTTAATAAAAGAACAGCAGGTGCAATAATTAATAAAATGGATGAATTTAACGATCCACGAATCAAAATATTTGCAGATACTGCGATGGCAACATTTCCAAAAAATAATCCAGACTATGATTATTTTGGATACAGAGGAAGACCTATTTTAGGTTTGGTTACTGTTGAGTATAAAAAACCTTGGGGTCAACAAACATCTTCTCTAATTAGTGACTTTTTCTATGTGCCTGTAGTTGAAATTCCTATTATAAGATCTTCAGAAATGCATTTTGCACTTGCAGAAGCTGCATTATTCGGCTTAAAAGCGGGAGATGCTCAAGCGCATTATAAACAAGGTATTGAAGATGCTATGAATTGGACAAAAGATTTGTACAATAACGCAAAAGGACAAATGCCAGAGATCTTAAAATTAATGTATTTTGAAACTGAAGAAACTCCTCCTTGGACTGATGCAGATATTGATATTCTACTTGCACATAAAGAAATAACCATGGCAGAAAGTGATGCATTTTTAAATTCTTCTATCGCTATGTTGTCTGGTTCAAATGAGCAACAATTGGAGCAAATTATTGTTCAAAAAAATATAGCACTCTTTCCTTTAGAGTATCAAAATTGGGCAGAGTGGAGAAGAACAGGATATCCAATTCTTCAAATTGGTCCAGATGCTGATGTTCTTAATGGCGTGATTCCAAGAAGAATGGGTTATCCATTTGTTGAATCGACTATTAATAATGCTAATTATAGCGAAGCTGTTTCAAGACTAACTGGTGGTGATTCAAGATTGTCTAAAATGTGGTGGGATGCAAACCCTAATGTGCCATACCCTTGGACAGGTGATCCATTACCAACAATGGATACAGATTACCCTATAAATTAATCATAAGGATAAAATATTATTTTGAGTTAATTTTTATAGTATTAGAAATAGAGTTGCTATCTTTATAGCAACTCTATTCTTATTTTAGTTTAAAAAATGAAAAAAATAATAACGGTTTTATTTATCTCAATTACATTCTCTGCTCAATCGCAATCTTTTGAGCGATCAGAGTTACCTACCCCACTTTCTACACCATGGGAAATCATCTATGGTCCAGACGACTACCTATGGCTAACAGAAAGAGGAGGAAATGTATCTCGCGTTCATCCTGTAAGCGGCGATAAAACCATCGTATATACTGCACCTGATTATTTTTCAGGTTCGGCATTAGAGAATAGAGCAGGTTGCAATAAATCTATAAGATCCGGAACATTGGGCTTGGCACTCGACCCCGATTTTACAAATCCTGCCAACTCATTTATTTATTATGTTTATTCATACAATAGTGGTACTGTCACAGCGCCTGCTACCAAATTTAAAATTAAACGCTTGCAGTGGGATGCCGTTGCTAACCAAATAATAGCCGAAACTGACCTCGTTAGTTCCATCCCAACTGGCTACGGTCACATTGGAGGCAGATTATTGGCGGTAAAACAAAACGAGAAAGCCTATTTATTTTTCTCTTCGGGTGACTTTGATGGAGCGGGAGACAATTGTTATGTCGAACTTCCAAATCCTATTAACTATACTCAGGATCCTACCACCCAAAACGGTAAAATTCACCGTTATAACATAGACGGAACTATTCCAAATGACAACCCAATACTCGGTAATTCTTTCTACACACGAGGTCATAGAAACCCGCAGGGATTGATGTACAACCCTAATTTAGATATTCTTTACAGTATTGAGCATGGTCCAGAAACAGATGATGAGATAAACATACTCTATAAAGGAATGAATTATGGTTGGAGCGATGTGAGTGGATTTCATGATGATAATTATGCAGGAGAAATGGATTTTATAGCCAACTATAGCCCTCATCCCAACATCGCCAATGACTCACTCGTGCAACCATTTTATGCTTGGGGTACAACTTATAACGCTGGAGGCTGGTTGGATTGGCCTACGGTAGCTCCTTCTGATGGCATCTACTACAACAGTAACGGTATTCCCGAGTGGAAAAATAGCTTATTGGTTGTGACGCTTAAAAATGGCAATGAAACTGATCAGGAGTTATACCAATTTCAATTAACCGAAAGTGGAGAAATTGCGCCATCAACTCAAGAAAACCCAAACCCAAAAAGATTTTTTGGAGCAGATCAGGCATTGAATGGCAGGTTAAGAGATGTTGCTTTCTCGAAAGACGGAAAGACCATTTACCTTATAAATAATAAATATATTACTGAAAAAATAAGTGTTTATACATACAGCAAAGAAGCATTAAATGTCGATGGTTTTAGTAAAGAAGATACTACTATTTCAATAACGCCAAACCCTACCTCTGGTGTTTTTACAATTGATTCAGGCGATGATGTTTTGTTATATGCGGTCATCTACAACAAACTGGGGCAAAAAATTAAAGAAACCACAACAAACGAAATAGATATATCAAATATGGCTGCCAATATTTATTTTGTAAAGATTATCTTACATAGTGGAAAAATAGTCACTAAAAAAATCATAAAAAAATAAAAACTACAAATAGTTATGACATTATTTTCAAGACATTATTTTTACAATATACCCAAACCATTTAGGTTTTCGGGAGTTTTGGCGAAAGTTATTTTTTTCTTTAAAAAGGCAAAAAATTCAACCATAGCCTTTGTTACGGTTTTATTTTTTAACACATTTAAAGGAAGAAAGAAAGAGTCAAAAAACCGAAAGGCTGTGTGGTTTGGGTATACTAGGGTATATTCAAATATTTATGTGTTTGTAGGGATATTTTCCATTTGGGATTTTGCATTACATAATCTACAATTTGAGGAGTCATTTTTTCACGATTACTCCATTCGGGTTGTAAAAAAAGTTGACATTTTTCATTCACTTTTAAGGCTTGTTCTTCGGCAAATTTAAAATCATTTTTATTGTGGATAATCATTTTTAACTCATTGGCTTCTTGATAAATTTTTGGTAAGGGTAATTTTGTTTTTTTTGGAGACAAGCAAATCCAATTCCAAAACCCAGATAATCTATATGCTCCCGAAGTTTCAATATTGGTTTTAATATTTTCTTTTTGAAGTTGCTGTGTGATAAAATTCATATTCCACATTAAAGGTTCTCCACCTGTAATTACAACAGTATTTGCGTACTTTTTAGCATTTGCAACAATTAAATCAGTATGCGTTGGTGGATGTAACTTTGCATTCCAACTCTCCTTAACATCACACCAATGGCAGCCCACATCGCAGCCTCCAATTCTAATAAAATATGCGGCAGTTCCCGTATAAAATCCTTCTCCTTGAATAGAATAAAACTCTTCCATTAATGGAAGCATTTCTCCTTTATTTATTAATTCTTGTACTTTTTTATCCAAAAGTCTAATTTTGAGGCAAAGTTAAGCAAATGATTTACTAAAATTTTTAAAATCAATTTTTAAAACTTACTTTTATCATCTCAAATTATTAATACTGTTTTAAGAATGAATCAAAAAGAAACTTTTTTTAAGTATATCAATGATGGTTATAAAGCTAAAGGTGACTATATAACTATGGGGGCTGCTATGTTAGGTGAAGAGACTGTAACTGAAGCTTATGTGAATATTCCATTAAAAACTTTGAATAGGCATGGTTTAATAGCAGGAGCCACAGGTACAGGTAAGACTAAAACGCTTCAAGTATTGGCTGAGAATCTTTCTGAAAAAGGAATTCCTGTTTTGTTAATGGATGTAAAAGGAGATTTAAGTGGATTAGCAAAGGCAAGTTCGGGTCATGAAAAAATTGATGAACGCCATGAAAAAATAGGATTTTCTTTTGAAGCCAAAAATTTTCCAATAGAAATATTAACAATTTCAAAACAAGACGGAACACGATTAAGAGCAACGGTTTCTGAATTTGGACCCGTATTATTGTCTAAAATTTTAGATTTATCTGAAACCCAAAGTGGAATAGTAGCTGTATTATTTAAATATTGTGACGATAAAAAATTACCACTATTAGATTTAAAAGATTTTAAGAAAGTATTACAATATGCAACTCAAGGAGGGAAGAAAGAGTTGGAAGCAGAATATGGTAGAATATCAACATCTTCAACAGGGTCAATTCTTAGAAAAATAGTTGAAATAGAGCAGCAAGGTGGAGATTTGTTTTTTGGAGAACGTTCTTTTGAAGTTGAAGATTTAGCAAGAATTGATGAAAATGGAAGAGGAATGATTTCAGTATTACGTTTGACGGATATTCAAGATAAACCAAAGCTATTCTCAACATTTATGCTGCAATTATTAGCAGAAATTTATTCAACATTTCCAGAACAAGGAGATTCTGGCAGACCAGAATTGATATTATTTATTGATGAGGCACATTTAATATTTAAAGAAGCCTCAAAAGCACTGTTAAGTCAGATAGAAAGTATCGTAAAATTAATTCGCTCAAAAGGCGTGGGTATATATTTTGTTACTCAAAACCCTAAAGATATTCCTTCAGATGTATTATCGCAATTGGGTTTAAAGATTCAACATGCTTTACGTGCATTTACTGCAAATGATAGAAAAGCAATTAAATTAACTGCCGAGAATTATCCAGATTCTAAATATTATGATACTGCCGAAGTGCTAACAAAACTAGGAATAGGTGAAGCATTAATATCTTGTCTAAACGAAAAAGGGATTCCAACACCTTTAGCAAGAACAATGTTGAGAGCACCAATGAGCAGAATGGATATTTTGACTAATAATGAATTAAAAGAGTTGATTTCGGAATCGAAAATAGCTAAAAAGTATAATGAAGATATAGATAGAGAGAGTGCTTATGAAATTTTAAATGGTAAAATAGAAAAAGCAACCGAAATAGAGGCAGAAGAAAAGAAGAAAGAAGTAAAATTGAAACGAAAAACTTCAAGTAGAAAAACAACTCGAATGAATCCTATCTTGAAAGTAATAACTAGTGCTACATTTTTAAGAGGTGTATTTGGGGTACTTAAAAAAGTAATGCGTTAATTTTAAAAAGATAAATATGAAAAAAATAATTACACTACTAGTATTAAGCTTACTATTTATTCAATGTAATAAGAAGGAGGATTACAAAATAGAGAAAAATAAAATTGGTGAAATTAATAAAAGCACCAAGATAGGGGAGTTAGATGATATTTTTAAAAATGATTCTATAGTTAAATTACCTTTAGGTTCAGATAAATTTAAAAAATATAAAATTTATAATAAGGAAGGGAAGCATTTATTAACAATCAAGCCACCTGCTTTTGGAGATACAATTAATGCTATTGAAAGTGTTCAAATTTATGATCAAAAATACCTTACAGAAAAGAAAATTTCAACAGCATCTCTGTTTAAGGATATTGTGGCAAATTATACTATAAATAAAATTGAGCCAACTTTTACTTCGGCTATGCTATTTATTGATGAAATTAATATCACTATTGCTTTAGATAAAAGAGATCTGAAATTAGATGAGTTTGATATGCGTAAGATTAGTCAGGGTCAAATTCCAGATAATGCAAAAATTAAATTTATTACTGTTTGGTTTGAGTAAATTTTTGTAGGTAAAATAATTTAGTTCTTTTTGATTTTTTAAAAAATAGCATAGCATTCTTAAAATTAAGAATGTTATGCTACTATTTAATTCCAGTCAACCTTTCTAGATGCATACATTACGCATCCAAGTATGAGGAACAAGCCTATACTACCAACTAATAATGCATAACTTTCTAATTGAATAATAACGTATATAAACGTATATAAAGAAGTTAAAGATATTAATATTAAAATTGGAAATTTAATAGTTTTCAAAATTGATTTTGAATACAATGTTATTAAACTAATAACAGAAATACTTGCTATTAAATATGCTTTCAAAAAGGTACTGTGTTCAGAGATTGAAATTAGTAATGTATAAAACATCGTTAAAGCCAATCCAATCATTAAATATTGAAATGGATGGATGTTTATTTTACTTAGGCTTTGAATTAAAAAGAAAATTAAAAATGTTAAGAAAATTACTAAATAGCCATATTTTGCTGTCCGCTCACTCTGCTGATATTGATTAACGGGAATCATAAAGTTAACTCCTAAGGAAAACTCATTTAAGTTAGGAAGTTTATTAAGAAATTGTTGAGGGAACGGTCGGTTAATTTGTAAAATTCTCCATTTTGCATCAAAATTTGTTGCTGTTTCACCTTTTTGATAAGGTAAGAAATTACCAATAAAACTTTTATCTGTCCAACTGGATTTTATATTTAAAGTTGTTTCTTTTCCTATTGGAATTATTTTAATGCTTTCGCTTCCATTGATATTGATACTAATTTTAAAATTAGATGTATTATTTTTTGGAAGATCATCTATAGCTATAAAACTACTTTCAAGTTTATGCAATATTATTTCTGAATTATACTCATTGTTTTTGTTATTTTCATATTTGGGAGTAAATGAATAATCACTTTTGTTTACTCTAATTTTTACCTCATTATTTATACCTTTCAGGTTAGAAGTGTTGATAATAATTCTTGCTTTTTTCCAAATAACATCTTCATTTTTTATGTCAATACTATTAAAATTTGGTTTTTTAAAAGAACCTTCAATATTCATTGAAGTTTGATAAACAGCAGTTTTATAAATTCCACGGTGTTTTCTTTCGGGATTTACAGTAGTACTTGCATTTAATTTTTCAGGAAAAAAATAGGCATGTTTTATCAATTCTTTTGTTGTTGTATATGCTGTTTTCTCACCTTTATTATGTGTTGTTTTTATATATGTTTTATAAGGTATTTTTAAAATTGGTCCATATAATAAAACTTCTTTTCCCCATTTATCATTTATTTCTGATATAACAGATTTTTGCCTTTCCGATCGTTCAATAATCAAAGATTTGATATATTTTAATGGAATCATCAATATTAATATTAATAACCCCATCATAAGCATTCTTACTGTTGTTGAGTTTTTTACCCATTTTGAAAATTTGTTTTCTGATTTTTGTTCCATAATTTATAAATTAAAAGTACTTTTAAATACAAAGTGATTGATTAAAAAAATATTATTGTTTATTAATTAGTTTTTCAAGCGCGTTGATATGTTTTTTAAATTCCATTTTCCCTAATTTAGTAACGCTATATTTTGTGTTTGGTTTTTTTCTAATAAATTGTTTTTTGATATTGATATAAGTTTCTTTTTCAAGTAATTTTAAATGGCTAGCAAGATTTCCATCTGTAACATCAAGAAGTTCTTTGAGTGTTGTAAAATCTATAGATTCATTAACCATTAATGCCGACATTATTCCTAAGCGCACACGATGGTCAAGTTTTTTATTTATATTATCTATAATTCCCACGATTATACCTTTTTCTCATCTAAATACATAATGCTTCCGTAAATAATATGCAATACACCAAATCCAATACACCAAAACCAGAATCCATAACCAGGTAATGCAGCACAAATAAGTCCAAGAATAATTTCGATATATCCTAAGTATTTAATATTCCCTAAGGTGTATTTTGAAGCATTTACTAAAGCTAATCCATAAAAAATTAACATCAAAGAAGCGGTAAGTCCATAATGTTGACTATTTAGTTTTATTATAATATAAATTCCACCAGTAATTAATGGAATTAAAAAATGAATAAGTAGCCTTTTTGTAGTGTTATCCCATATTTTTTCTTGATTTATCTTTGCTTTTCTAGTTGTAAGTAAGTAGGCAGTAACAAAACTTAGAACAGCTATTGATATTAAAAGAATAATTAGAATTTTAAAATTCCAGCTACCTAGAATTATATATTCACTCTTTTGAGGGAAAAGGTAAAAGTAAGCAATAATTGCTCCTGCTATTGCATATAAACCAGCAAAAATACCAGAAAGTCCACTTAAAGAAATAAATCTTGATGATCGATTCATCATGTTTTTTATTTCTGAAATATCTTTTAAATAATTGTTTTCATTCATGATAAAAGTACTTTGAAATGCAAAGTTAAAAATAATTAATCATTTAAACAAATAAAATTTTACTTTTGTTCACATGAATCCTGTTGAGCAATATTTATTTAACCAAAAAGAGCCTTATCAATCTATTATGCTTTATATAAGAAGTGTAATTTTAAAAACTTTACCGAGTGCAGAGGAGAGATACAGTTATAAAATTCCGTTTTATCATCATAACAAAAAGCCATTATGCTATTTAAATATTTTAAAAGGAACAAATTATGTTGATGTTGCTTTTGTACAAGGCATTTTCTTACAAGATAAATTTCCTCAATTAAAAGATACTAATAATCGCAAGCAAGTACGTTCTATCCAGGTTAAAAGTTTAGAAGATTTTGATGAGTTTTTATTTGTTTCATTGCTACAAGAAGCTTCTGTTTTATTAGATAAAAGTAAGAGGGCTTGGAATATTTAAGAACGTTGCAATATTGAGTAAAATTAAGATTTAAAGCTTTTTTACTTCAAATTATTTCCTTCTCTAAAAATTTAAGTCTTCATAAATAAAGGTTTACTGCGGGTTGAATTTTTATCGAGCGTCATATTTTTTTGTAAAAACAGCCTTATTCCTCTTTTATTCTTTTTGGTTATTTCTTGTAAATATACTATTATGAAAACTTAGGTTGGTATTAGTGCAGAATTCAAACTTTTTTATTATTAAAGAATTTCAAGGCTTAAAAGAAGATAAAAATAATCGTCTTAAATTAGACTGGAATTTGCAAATAATTTTATCTAAAGGAAATAAAAAGAGTCTAAACCCGCTATTAATTTAGTAGATTAGCAATCCAACGTAAGGAAAAACCAAAGTAACACATTAGAAAGTTGTTTTGAAAGTATTTTGGACTATTAAAAGGGTCTTGAAAATTTTTAAGAAATAGCTTTTGGCTACTTTGAATAAAAATATTAACCTTAAAAAAGGTCAACCTATTTTCAGTATAATACACTTTGTTAATAGATAAAGTCATTAAAAAAGTAAGATTGATGATACAGCAATCATATTAAAATAAAAATAATGAATAAAACACTATTTTTACTATCGTTATTAGTGAGTATGATTTCTTGTAAAGAGAAACAAGTTACTCCAATAAAAAAGCAATCACCAAATATTATCATTATTTTTACCGATGATCAAGGCTATCAAGATGTAGGTTGTTTTGGTTCTCCAGATATCAAAACGCCACATTTAGATAAAATGGCTCAAAATGGAATTCGGTTAACTAACTTTTATGCAGCTCAAGCAGTTTGTTCTGCTTCACGTGCTGGATTGTTAACAGGTTGTTATCCAAATCGTTTAGGAATACACGGTGCTTTTCGTCCTGATAGTAAAAAAGGATTAAATCCATCAGAAACAACAATTGCCGAAATGTTAAAGGAAGATGGTTATAAAACAGCTATTTTTGGAAAATGGCATTTGGGAGATCACCCCAAATTTATGCCTAATAAGCAAGGTTTTGATGAGTATTTCGGGATTCCGTATTCCAACGATATGTGGCCTTACCATCCTAAAAAGAAATTAAATTTCAAACCTTTGTTTTTATACGAAAATGAAATTGTAATAGATACTTTAACCAATCAATCTTTATTGACTACACAAATCACCGAAAGAAGTGTCAATTTTATCACTAAAAATAAAGACAATCCTTTTTTCTTATATGTGGCTCACCCTCAACCTCACGTACCTTTGTTTGTTTCTGATAAATTTAAAGGAAAATCTGAAAGAGGATTGTATGGCGATGTTATTATGGAAATAGATTGGTCTGTAGGTCAAATTTTAGAAGCACTAAAGAAAAATAATATCGATAAAAATACATTGGTCATATTTACTTCAGATAATGGTCCTTGGTTAAATTATGGAGAACATGGAGGTAGTGCATATCCTTTACGGGAAGGGAAAGGAACGGCATTAGAAGGAGGTCAAAGAGAACCTTGTATTATCTATTATCCAGATAAGATAAAAGCGGGTGAAACGATTAATACACCCATGATGAGTATAGATATTTTACCTACAATTGCCGAAATAACAGGAGCATCGCTTCCTAAAAAAAAGATAGATGGAAAAAGTGTTTGGAATATCTGGAACGGAAATTCTCAAGAAAGTGTACAAGAAGCCTATTTCTTTTATTACCATGTCAATGAACTTCATGGTGTAAGGTACAAGAACTGGAAAATGTATTTTCCACATCGTTATAGAACTTTAAATGGTCGCCAAGGCGGTAAAGATGGAATTTCTGTTGCTTATGAATACAATGCCATAAAGCAGATAGAACTTTACGATTTATCCAAAGACATTAGTGAAGCTACTGATGTGGCTATTGAAAACCCTAAAGTTGTTGAAAAAATAAAGGATATAGCCAATGAAATGAGAAAAAAGTTAGGTGATGAACTTTATGGTGTTATTGGTAATGAAAATAGATCTATAGGAATAATTAAGTGAGTTTTTTGTAACTCTATTTAGACGATAGTGAAATTAGAACAAATGGGATAAAAACAGAGAATAAACACCAATATTATCCTATTGAGAGAGAGATTCGGGGTGTGTTTTTACAAAAAAGAACAAACAGCAATACTCCCCTCTTGAGAGAGCCTGTCCCGCTTTTTTGCGGAGGCTTGGGGTGTTTTTTTTTAGAACTTAGTATCTGTTAAAAAATAAGTCGTGCAGAATCGGGGCACCTGCCTGCCGGCAGGGTTATTTTGCTTTTTTTTAAATTTAAAATTTTCAAGCATCCGCCTAAGGCGGACGGTTGATCCCGAATTCTCGGGATTAACAAATAAAAACGGCTAAAGAACAAGCCGAAATGTATGAGTTATTTTTTAACAGATACTAAGTACGTAGAATAATTTATTGTCGGTAATAATTCAATCCTTCAATGAGTAATTCTTTGTTGACCTGTACATCAATTTTACATTGCTTCATTTTTTCAAGTAAAATAAAATTAACAATACCATTTACATTTTTCTTATCGTATTGCATGAGTTTTATAATAGGTTCAAAGTCAGATTCATGAATTGTAGTTTTTCCATAAAAATTAATGATAAATTTTTTTGCAACTTTAGTTTCTTCTATAGGGAAATTAAATAATTTAGATGAAAAATACAACTCAATAACCATACCTATGGCAATAGCTTCTCCATGCGTTAAGTTCTTTTTATCTTCACTTTCTAGAAAATATGACTCGATAGCATGACCTATTGTATGTCCAAAATTTAACACTTTTCTTAAATTATCTTCTTTTAAATCTTTTAGAACAACATCATTTTTAATTTCGATAGATCGGTAAACCAAGTCATCAATAATTTTAAAATCAATATTTTTTAAAGTTTTTAATTGCTCCCAAAGTTTAATATCAAAAGTAAATCCGTATTTAATAATTTCGGCTAACCCCGAACGCATTTCCCTATCGGATACTGTTTTTAAAAACTCAGTATCAATCAATACCATTTCGGGGTTGCTAAACATTCCGATTTGGTTTTTTAATACGCCTAAATCTATCCCAGTTTTTCCGCCAACAGATGCATCAACCATACTTAATAATGTAGTTGGAATATTGATAAACTTAATACCTCTTTTAAATGTTGAAGCAACAAATCCCCCCATATCTGTAATAACACCACCGCCTAAATTAATGAGTAAACTTTTTCTATCTGCTCCTAAACGAGTTAAGTCATTCCAAATATCAGTACACGTATTTAAGTTTTTATAAATTTCTCCTGCTTTAATTTCAATAATTTCAAAAGATATTTTACTGTCAATTTTATTAAAAAAATAAGGAATACAATCTCGATTTGTATTTGAATCTACTAAAAGAAACATTTTTGAGTGAAAATTTTCATTCAAATATTCTTGTAATGCTGTAAAAGCATTTTCTTTAAAATGGACGTAATAATCAGTAGATAAAATTGAGTTCATAAAATTCACTTTGTAATGCAAATAACGGTCAAATTTCTGAAAAAAATAAATCAGTATAAGTATCTTTGTTCAAAAATTATTTAAATGAAAAAATTATTTGAAAATACCGAAGTTGCTTTCGCTTTAAAATCGGATTCTGAATTAGAGAGAGCCTACTTTTTATTCAAATTAATTAAGAATGAACCTTTAGTTAAAATTGGTACTGCAGTTACCAAGTTTGCTTTAAAATCAAAGCTTCCAATAGAAGGTTTGATTCGTTCTACAGTATTCGATCATTTTTGTGGTGGAGTAACAGAAGAAGATTGTATGTTAACTATAGATAAAATATATACAAAGAAAGTACATTCTGTTTTAGATTTTTCGGTAGAAGGAAAGGAAGATGAAATATACTTTAATAATGCTAGAGATAAAACCTTAAAAATAATCGATTTTGTAAAGGCAAAAGATGCCATTCCATTTGCAGTTTTTAAACCTAGTGGATTTGGTAGATTTGCTCTGTACCAAAAAATTTCAGAAAATAAAAAGCTAACAACTAAAGAAACAGTAGAATGGAGTAGAGTAGTTGCCCGTTATGATACAGTTTGTAAATCTTCTTTTGAAAAAAATATGCCACTTTTAATTGATGCTGAAGAAAGTTGGATGCAAATCGCTGCCGATGATTTGATAGAGCAAATGATGGAGAAATATAACAAAGAAAAAGCGATAGTTTTTGGCACTTTGCAATTATATCGTCACGACAGATTGGATTATTTAAAAAAACTACACATTCGAGCAAAACAAAAAGGCTATATTGTTGCTCAAAAATTAGTTCGTGGAGCTTATATGGAAAAAGAACGAGAACGAGCCCAAGAAATGGGATATCAAGATCCTATTTGTAAAGATAAATCGACTACAGATAAAAACTATAATGATACTTTGCAGTATATGTTTGATAATCTAGATAGTATGGCTATATTTTGCGGAACACACAATGAAAGTAATTCGTATCAATTGATGGAAATGATTACGAATTCAAATCATGATAAAATGGATTCTCGATTGTGGTTTGGACAATTATATGGAATGAGTGATAATATTAGTTATAACTTGGCAAAAGAAGGTTTTAATGTAGCAAAGTATTTACCTTTTGGGCCCGTTAAAGATGTTATGCCATATTTGATAAGAAGAGCTGAAGAAAATACTAGTGTTGCAGGACAAACCAGTAGAGAGTTGAGTTTAATAAAAACAGAAAGAAAACGAAGAAAAAATTAAATGTCAACACGTAATATCTCATTAAATAAATTTTTAACAATTCTATTTTTTATTGTGATAGATTTGTATGTCTATGCAATATTGCGCAAAAGTATAGAACGGCATAAATTCAAAAAAATAATAAAAATATTATATTTTTTTGCTGTTATTATTGCCTATATCGGATTGTACCTTTTGTATTTAAAATTTCAACAAAAACCATTAAGTGCTACACTTATACCTAATTTATTTATAGGATTTTTCTTTTCTTTTTTTGCATTTAAATTGGTTTTAATTGTATTCTTTCTTTTTGAAGATATATTGAGAGTTTTGACTTTAATTTATCTGTTTATTCGTAATTTATTTTTACAAAAAAGCAATAAAATACCTCTTCCAGGTCGTAGAAATTTTATTCGTAAAGTAGGTTTGACTACGGCAGCAATTCCATTTGCTTCATTGCTTTATGGAATTACTAAAGGTAAATATAATTTTAAGGTAAATAAAGTGAGTTTGAAATTGAAAAATTTACCCAAAGCTTTTCATGGCTTTAAAGTTGTACAAATTTCAGATATTCACTCGGGTAGTTTTGATAGTGTAGATGCTATTTTAAAAGGTATTGATTTGATAAATAAACAAGACGCTGATGTGGTTTTGTTTACAGGAGATTTAGTAAATAATGATTCGCGAGAAATTGAACCTTATATTGATTATTTTAAAAAAATTAAATCTAAAAATGGTGTTTTTTCTGTTTTAGGAAATCATGATTATGGCGATTATAAAAAATGGGATTCTGAAAAAGAAAAAGAAGAAAACTTAGAACTTATTCTTAAATACCATAAACAAATGAATTTTCAATTGTTGAATAATCAAAACGCTATAATTTCAAGAAATGGCGAAAGTATTGCTGTTGTTGGTGTTGAAAATTGGGGAAACCCACCATTTCCCCAAAAGGGAGATTTAGATATGGCATTAGAAGGCTTAGAAAATGTACCTTTTAAAATATTAATGTCGCATGACCCAACGCATTGGACAAAAAAAATAATTCCTCATAAAACCTATTTTGATTTAACCCTATCTGGGCATACACACGGAATGCAATTCGGAATTGAAATTCCAGGATTTAGATGGAGTCCGATAAAATATATTTATCCAGAGTGGGCAGATTTATACCAAAAATCAGGACAATACTTATATGTAAACAGAGGTTTTGGGTTTTTAGGTTTTCCAGGAAGAGCAGGTATAAGACCTGAAATTACAGTAATTGAATTAAACCATATTTCTTAAAATGTTTAAAAAAAATATGTGCGTATGCAAAATGAATTTCTTAAATTTGAACTCACTAAAAAAAACAAACTTTAAAGTATAAAACTCATGCAAAGAGATCAATTGATTTTTGACTTAATTCAAGAAGAAAAAGAAAGACAAATTAACGGGCTAGAGCTAATCGCTTCAGAAAATTTTGTAAGTGAACAAGTAATGGAAGCAGCAGGCTCCGTTTTAACCAATAAATATGCCGAAGGTTACCCAGGAAAACGTTATTATGGTGGTTGTGAGGTAGTTGATGTGATTGAGCAAATTGCAATTGACAGAGCAAAGGAAATATTTGGTGCAGAGTATGTGAATGTACAACCACATTCGGGTTCGCAGGCCAATGCAGCAGTTTATCAAGCTTGTTTAAAGCCAGGAGATACAATTTTAGGTTTTGATTTGTCACATGGAGGGCACCTCACACATGGATCTCCAGTAAATTTTTCAGGAAAATTGTACAAAACAGCCTTTTATGGTGTTGAAAAAGAAACAGGTGTTTTAAATTATGATAAAATTCAAGAAACAGCCAGTGAAGTAAAACCACAATTAATTATTGCAGGAGCTTCTGCTTATTCAAGAGATATAAATTTTGAACGCTTTAGAGAAATTGCTGATAGTGTTGGAGCAATTTTAATGGCAGATATTTCACATCCTGCAGGTTTGATTGCCAAAGGAATATTATCAGATCCAATATCACATTGTCATATAGTTACAACAACTACCCATAAAACTTTACGTGGACCAAGAGGTGGTATTATTATGTTGGGTAAAGATTTTGAAAATCCATTTGGTGAAAAAACAATGAAAGGTAAAACTAAAATGATGAGTACTTTATTGAACTCAGCCGTTTTTCCAGGAATGCAAGGTGGACCTTTAGAGCATATTATTGCAGCAAAAGCGATTGCATTTGGAGAGGTCTTGACCGATGAATTTTTACATTACCAAATTCAAGTTAAAAAGAATGCCGCAGCCTTAGCAGCAGCTTTAGTTGCCAAAAATTATCATTTAATTTCGGGAGGTACCGATAATCATATGATGTTGATTGACTTACGTAATAAAAATATTTCGGGAAAAGAAGCAGAAACCAGGGAAGCTGTCAGGAACAGTAATCCTGATTTGGAACAGGACGAACTCCTTCAATTGCTCATCGTGGAAGACAATGCGGATATGCGAACCTATATCCGCGATTGTTTTACGGGGCACTATCATATCCTCGAGGCCGAAGATGGGAAAACAGGCCTCAGCATCGCCACAAACAAAATACCTGATGTTGTCATCACCGACCTGATGATGCCGGGGATGGATGGCATCGAACTGTGTCAAAAACTTAAAGCCGATGAACGCAGCAGCCATATCCCTGTCATTTTGCTGACGGCACTTTCTTCGGTTGAAGACAGGATACGTGGTTTGGAAACCGGTGCCGATGATTATATTGCCAAGCCATTTAACCGGCGGGAATTGTTGACCCGTGTTCAAAACCTGAGCATGCAACGAAAATTGCTCAGGGAGCGTTTTGGCAGGGAGATAAAAATACAGGCGAAAGATATTACGGTAACCCCGGCCGACGAAGTATTCCTGAACAAGCTGATTACGCTCATCGAACAAAACATTGCCAACCCCGACCTGAATGTTGATTCCCTGCTCGAAGTCATCCATTTGAGCCGCTCCCAGCTGCACAGAAAATTAAAAGCACTCACCGGTTTCTCTGCAACGGAACTTATACGCAACATCCGCCTCAAGCGGGCAGCACAAATACTGGGGCAACAACGCCAAGGCAGCATTGCCGAAACAGTGTATGCAGTCGGGTTTAGCAGCCTGTCCTATTTTTCTAAATGCTTCCAGAAACAGTTTGGGGTAAACCCGAAAGACTTTCAATTAAAATAATTTTCGCGGCTAACGCCCGGCACGCTTTTCCCCCAAACCTTCTCATGCAACATTTGTGTCAACGATTGCAACATTTGTGCTTTTGCAGGTGCAGTTTGTACTGCATCTTTGTAGCGTACTTAGGGATCTTTGTAAAACTAACAGAACTTTCCTTCTGGGTCCCGGGTTTGCCGGGATTCAGAAAACTATCCTTTCGGGTTCTTTCAGTTTTTATGAAGCTCTCGCGGGTTACACCCATAATAAAGAACATATAAAAACCACTACTATGAAAAATCTCAAAAGCATTTTAATCATTTTTTCCCTCGTTTTTATACTCTCAAGTGCTTACACCCAGGTGGCCATCAACACCGATGGCAGCATGCCCGATGCTTCGGCCATGCTGGATGTTAAATCTGTATCGGCGGGGATGCTCGTCCCACGGATGACCACTGCCCAGCGAACCGGCATCTCCTCACCGGCCAACGGTTTGCTGGTTTTCGATACCGATACGAAAAGCTTCTGGTTCTACGAAAGCATCGCACCGGGCTGGAAAGAGTTAGTCGCTTCTAACAACAATTCCGCCCTTTCTGACGCTGACGGGGATACCAAAATTCAGATGGAAAAATACACAGATGAAGACAAGATCAGGTTTGACATGGCCGGAACAGAATTTTTTGTCATGGACAGCGGCAGGCTTGAAGTGATAAATACAGGGGGTTCTGTATTCATCGGGCAAAATGCAGGCGCAAACGATGATTTGTTAGACCATGGCAATGTTTTTATCGGACACAGTGCAGGTAGCTCCAACACTACAGGAGCTTATAATACTGCAAGCGGTTATGTGTCGCTTCAATCCAATACCACAGGTGGCTGGAATACAACGAACGGTTCATACTCACTCAACGTCAATACCGTAGGAACATTAAATACTGTGAGTGGCGTTTTTTCTATGTACCAAAGCGATAGCGGATCGTACAACACGGCCACCGGTGCTTATTCATTATTGAGTAACAAATCTGGAAGCTACAATGTGGCTACAGGCTTCAGTTCTTTATACCACAACACAAGCGGAATCAATAACACGGCTGCCGGCGCTTATTCCTTGTACACAAATTCAGGCGGGTCATACAATGTGGCAAACGGTTTTTACGCCCTCAATAAGAACACAAGTGGTGAACGCAATACGGCAACGGGTTACTTTTCATTATCTCAAAACACAAGCGGAATCCGAAATACAGCCTTTGGGTTCTGGACGCTCGCCTCCAATACTATCGGACAGTACAACACCGCCGCCGGCTACAACTCCCTCCGCGGAAATATTTCATCACCTGGCAACACTGCCTTTGGTGCATTTTCAATTCGCTACAACACCCTTGGTGAGTATAATACCGGCATCGGTTACAAGGCATTGTTTGTCAACAGTACCGGAAACCACAATACTGCTGTCGGCAGGAATGCGCTTTATTACAATTCTACCGGCCATTCAAATGTGGCTGTAGGTGTGGCTGCTTTACAGAATAGCACAAAACACAGCAACCTTGTAGCCGTTGGTGATTCAGCGCTATTTCATAACAATGCTCCTTATGACAGCACTTTTACAGACGCATTAAATAACACAGCCATTGGTTCAAAGTCACTTTTCTATAATTCAACCGGTCATAAAAATACAGCAATTGGCGCTTATTCATTATATAATATTACTGTCGGGTCTCAAAATACTGCAGTGGGTCAAAACGCATTCAATCTCGGCACATTCTGGGCCAACAGCACGGCCCTGGGCTACAATGCCGAACCCAACGCCAGCAACAAGATCATGATCGGCAACAGCAGCGTCACCTGGATTGGCGGGCAGGTCACCTGGACGGCAGTGTCAGACGAACGGGCCAAAAGTAAGGTGCGGGAAGACGTCAAAGGGCTGGATTTCATCATGAAGCTACGTCCGGTAACTTATCATTTTGACAAAGATGCGATGGACCGGCTGATCGGCACGGTGGACGAAAGTGACTATCCCGAAAAATACGAGATTGAAACCATTAAACAATCCGGCTTTCTGGCGCAGGAAGTGGAAACCGCAGCCCGGCAGGCGGGCTACGATTTCAGCGGGGTGAAAAAACCCAAGGGTGG
>JAKITG010000017.1 GCA_021648195.1 Flavobacteriaceae bacterium
AACTTTCCCTTAATGGTTGCGGTTTGAGCGAATGCCACCACAACAAAAAAGGTTAGTAAACTAACACTTAAATATATTTTCTTCATTTTTATTTGGTTTGATTAAAAAAATAATTCTCGAATTTAGGATAATATTTCGCATTATAAAAGAAAATCAATTAGTTATTCTGCATGCAGAGTATATTCTATGTCGCAATCATTTAAGAAATTGAGGAAGTAATAGAATTTTTAAAGCAAATATGTTGTTAGCACATATATTTGCATCTTATGAATAACATGAAGGTTCTTTTAATAATTATATTTCTATCTTTCAAAGGCTTAGCACACGCACAAATAGAGTGGCTGAATTTTGAAGAAGCGGTAGAAAAATCTAAAGAGAACCCAAAACCTATTTTTATAGATGTGTACACCGACTGGTGTGGTTGGTGCAAAAAAATGGATAAGGCCACGTTTAGCGAAGCTAAAATAGCTCAGATACTTCAAGCTGACTTTTACCCAGTAAAATTTAATGCAGAGCAGCAAGAAAGTATCAATTTTAATAATTACGAGTTTAAATTTATCGAAAACGGCAGGCGAGGTTATAATGAACTAGCTGTAGCATTACTAGATGGTAAGTTAAGCTATCCATCAGTTGTTTTCTTCAACGAAAAAATGGAGCGCATCACTGTGTTAGCGGGTTATCGCGGCCCAGATGACTTCTACCCTATTTTACAATATATTGGTAGTGGGGCCTATCAAAATCAAACTTTTGATGAGTATCAGAAGGGGTTGTAGCTCCTTAATCTCATATAAAATGAGATTAGTAGAATTAGTTGATATTAGGTACTTTTGAGAACGATGAAAGAGCACGGTAAGCCATATCTAAATAAAAGAATATTCTGGGACGTTCGATTTGAAGCCCTTGAATATGATAAAAAAGCAAATTTTATTATTGAAAGAGTATTCAATCGTGGAGATGTAGAAGACATCAGGAATTGCCGAAGGTATTATGGTGATTCACATATTAAAGATGCTTTGCTAAAATCAAGTTATATTTCAGACCACCGCATTCATTTAGCAAGTGCAGTATTAAACCAACCATTATCTGCTTTTAAATGCTACACAAAAAAACAGTTGAACCAGGCACATTATCCTTATTAATAAGGCTTCAACAGATACCTGAATTAAATTCATTTTATTTAGTTGGAGGAACAGCACTTGCCCTTATGTTTGGCCATCGCATTTCTGTAGATATAGACTTATTTGGAAAAGAGTTTAACAAAAAAAAAATAATTAAAGCATTAATTAAAGAATTCGGCCTAAGTTTCGAGTATGAAGAATCATCTACAAAATGGGCCATTTTCTGCTTTATTAACAACATTAAAGTTGACATTGTAAAATATGAGCAACCACTAATTCTCCCAATTGAAAAAATCGAAGGTATCAGGATGTTAAATACTCTAGATATTGGAGCAATGAAAATCAACGCCATTCTTGGAAGAGCTAATAAAAAAGATTTTTGGGATATTAAGGTACTCCTGAAGCGCCACGAGCTTTCAGTAATGATAGAAGCACATCAAAAAAAATACACGAATCAAATATTATTAATTTCTATCCCTCAGGCTTTATCTTTTTTTGATGAAGCAGAAGAAAGTGAAACTCCTAATTGCTTAAATGGTTACACTTGGGAAGAAGTAAAATCGAGTATTCAAAAAGCAGTAAGAGGTTATTTAGCTTAAATTTTGAATGAATTAATTACTTTCTTACTCTCCGAAAAGGCATTCTTAAAAAAGCGTCTTTTGTGTTTGGAGGTAAGTTTAATTTGCATTATTAAAAATCTAACGATCAATTCTACTTGGTGGGATCGTAATCAAACCTAAATTAGAGTGGCCAATGGCACTTAATATTACATAATGCATTACATAATAGGCATTTTATCATACATTTGCCTATCAAGATCGACAATAATGGAAAGATTACAACGCTGGTTTTATATGAATGTACAACATGTAAACACCAAATTTAAGCGATATTTATGGTATGATATTCAATGGGAAAATCGTTTAATTATCTTATTAGGAGCTCGTGGAGTAGGAAAAACGACTTTATTACTTCAGTATATTAAAGAAAAACTACCTATAAATGAAGAAACCATATATGTAAGTTTAGATGATATTTATTTTTCAAATCACTCGTTAATTGAGTTTACCGAAGAGTTTGTTAAAAGAGGAGGAAAGTTTTTAATTTTAGATGAAGCCCAGAAATACAAGAGCTGGGCTATAGAAGTAAAAAATATTTACGATAACTTTCCTGAAATAAAAATAATAGTGAGTGGTTCTTCCGCAATTGAACTACTTAAATCAGAAGCAGACTTGAGCCGCAGAGCAATCTATTATAAATTAGCAGGGCTTTCCTTTAGAGAGTTTTTAAACTATACCCGAAATTTAAATTTTAGCCCATCTACACTTGAAGAAATTCTGAATAATAAGTTAGAAATAAGTTTAGAAATAAACAACCAGATTAAGCCTATTAAGGAATTTGAAACATATCTAAAATATGGCTATTATCCGTTTTTTAAAGAGAACACGTTAACCTACCATACACGATTAGCACAAATAATAAATACGGTGTTAGAAGTTGACCTTCTCAATACTCATTCGATTGATATTAATGCAACTCTTAAAACAAAAAAGCTTTTGGCAGAAATTGCATATATGGTTCCTTTTAAACCCAATGTAAAAAAACTAAGCACTAAAATAGGTGTATCGAGAGATTCCTTAATAAAATATTTAAAACTGCTTGAACATGCAGATATAATTAATATGATTTATAGTGAAACCAAAGGAATGAGTGCGTTAAACAAACCAGAGAAGATCTATCTGAATAACCCAAACATAGCATTTTCATTAAACAATAACATAAATACAGGGAGCTTAAGAGAATCTTTTTTTGTAAACCAGCTACGTGTAAACCACCAATTAAACTATACTACAATAGGCGATTTTTTAGTTGATGATAGGTTTACCTTTGAAGTTGGAGGGAGAAGCAAATCGAAAAAGCAAATTAAAGAGATTTCCAATAGTTGGGTTGTAGCCGATAACATCGAAATATCTGTTGCAAATAAAATTCCACTATGGTTATTTGGTTTTACATATTGAAAAGTCCAATATGAATACTCTTCAACTTATCCAACATGTTAAAGCATTTCTAAAAACCGAAAAGGCATTTTTTAAAAATGCATCCTTTGTGTTTGGAGGTAAGTTTTATATAGCCATACTAAGTCTGCTTCTTACACCCATTTTAGCTCGAATTTATGCACCTTCTGATTATGGAACATTTGGAATCTATCACACAATTGTTCAAAACTTAGCCATTATAGGCACCTTATCTCTCCCTTTAGCCATAGGCGCTGCAAAACGAACCGATTTAAATAAGCTAATTAGCCTAACGGTCTCTGCGATTCTACTGTTTACAGGGCTATTTACCATAGTACTATATGTACTTAATCCTTGGCTGGATCAATTATTTAACACTTCCCTGTTCACCCAATATGGATACTTCCTTATAATAGGCTTTGCGCTAACCGCTGTGTCAGCCACTTTAGCATCCATTAATAATAGGCTCACTAACTTTAAAACAAACTCTGCTGTGCAAATAATTGAAGGTAGCTCAGCTAAAGTATTTAACTTAGGGAGTGGTTGGCTTGGGCTTACTAATCTTGGTTTAATAATAAGCGATTTGGCCAGCAAGTTTATCGGTGTAGTTAGCCTCCTCATTAAACTACCTAAAGAAGTCAACCTCTCCTTTCTAAATCCATCAGAAATAAAAGCAGGGTTAAGACAATTCAAAGAAACACCTCTATTCGTAATGCCTTCGCAGTGGGTGGGCATGCTAAATAATCAGTTTATTATTATCGCTGTGGCTATTCTATATTCTAACCAAGAACTAGGACAATTAGTAATGGCAATTGGGTTGCTCAACATTCCTCTGCATTTGCTTTCGAATACATTTCAACCGGTTATTACTGAGAAACTGGCCTCATTAAAAGGTGATAGACAAAGAAAAGCATTCTTTAAAAAGTATTTCTTTTTCCTTTTATTAATAGCTTCTGTAGTATTCATTACTCTCATGTTAATTCCAGCAACTGCCTATACTTGGGTATTAGGCGATCAGTGGAAAAGCTTAGGTGCTATTATAAATGTACTTGCTCTCTATTATATCTTTTTACACCTAGATCAAGCTTTTGAAAACGGATTTTTAGTAGTTGAAAAGCAAAAGGCGTTTTTGTATTTCAGCCTTTTGGAATTAGCCTTCCAAATAGGAATTTTGTTATTTGCATTTCAACTTCAACCTTCACTACTTACTATTTTATTAATTATAGCATTAATAAGAAGCTTGGTTTCAAGTAGCAGAGTTATGTACCTTTGGAAAAATTTAAACCCTAGCCACCATAAAAATAGTAGTTGATACCATAAAAATGGCTTTAACCTTAACTTAAAGAAATTAAATCAATAACAAGGTTTACGGGTTCAATGTTCACAAACACTTTGGTTTGGAAGGAATTTGTTCTTAGAGCAAAATTATTATTCACATCTATAATAGAAGAAATAGGTAGGCATTATCTGCTAAAAGACTTAATTAAAGGCCAAGATAAAGAGAATGAAGTATAATTTCTTAAACATTAGTGAGTGTAATATGTGTGGAGCACCTGAGGATAGTTTCATTACACTCGGTAAAAGGTTAAATCATTCACAAGGCTTTAATCCACGAAAAAAAATAGGAATTACAACTACAATTTGTAAGTGTAAAAACTGTAATCTAATATTTTCGAATCCGTTACCTATTCCTGAAAATAGCAAACAACATTATGGAATTCCTGTTGAGAATTATTGGAAAGATGATTATTTTAAAATTGATGATGATTATTTTAACTACCAGATTCAAACCTTTTTAAAGCTTAGTCAGCATAAACCCAGTTTAACCGCTCTTGACATTGGCGCAGGTATTGGAAAATGCATGAAGTCTCTTGAAAAATCAAATATTACTGCATACGGAATTGAGCCAACAAAACAGTTCTATGATAGAGCCATTAATAAAACAGGTATTGATAGAGAGAAAATGAAAAATGTAAGTATAGAAAATGCAACGTTCGAAAAATCATATTTTGATTTCATTACATTTGGGGCAGTATTGGAACATCTTTATGATCCCTCAAAATCAATCGAAAAATCATTAGAATGGTTAAAAACAGGGGGATTAATGCACATTGAAGTTCCATCTTCCAATTGGCTCACTAATAAAATTAGCAACCTGTTTTATAGGTTGCAAGGGCTTGATTATGTGTCCAATATTAGCCCAATGCATACACCTTACCATTTATATGAGTTCAGCATTAAATCATTTAAAGAAATGGCAAAAAACAATGATTGTGATGTTGTCTATTCAAAATACATTATTGCATCAACATACTTACCTCGAATTCTAAGCCCCATACTTAAACCCTTAATGAAATATACAAACACAGGTATGCAGCTTGAAATATGGATTAAAAAGAAATAGCATAACTAATAAGCATTGAGTAATTTATTCTAAAGTTACTTTTTTAAATTTCCAATTAAATTTACCAAACAAACATTAAGTGATCAGCTATCTAGTATATATTTTCAGAAAAATAAAATTAACAACACCAAGCTTTGTTTCTAAAGTAATATTTAAAATAGTTTCAATTCTGTTTGTGTTATCAATCTTTGATATTTTTAGCTTACTCCTCCTATTACCAATTATCAAAATAATACTCGACCCTACTATTATTTATAAAAACCAATACTTATTATTCTTGTTTTCAGAATTTGGTTTTAATTCTGAAGTAGTATTTGCAATTTTTTTACTTTTTATAATTGTTTTGTTCTTTGTCGTAAAGAATGTAGTAACTTATTATGGAATAAAGTGGCAATCAAACACTATTTTCAACATTGCAGAAAAACTAACTATTCATCAGTTTAAGCTATATCTATTTAAACCATTTCAGTATTATACCAATAACGAAACAGGTAACTTGTTAAGGAGCATTATTGAAGTTCCTTTTAATTTTGCTAGTGGTATATTATTCCCCCTTGTAATAATAATTAATGAATTAATTGTAGTGCTAATAATCCTTGTTGTTATAACCATTTATAATCCTTACCTATTTATTTCTGTGATACTTTTCACAGCCCCTTTTCTTATAATTTACACTTTTTTTCAAAAAAATCGTCTTAAGAAAGTCTCTAAAGAAAGAGATATTAATCATGCAAATATGTTTGCCAAAGGCAAACAAGCTCTTGATGGTTTTAAAGAAGTTATTTTATTTGATAAAATAGACTTTTTTAAAGTTTCTTTTCAAAAGTCAGTTAATAAATTTAGTAGTGCTTTTAGCACTTTATACCTATACAATTCTTATTCACCCAGACTTGTTGAAGGCATAGCTGTTTTAAGTATTTTTAGTGTTATTGTTACAGGCTATGCTCTTAATTATGATATGAAATTAATAGCTTCCTTTTTGGTAGCATTTTCTCTTGCAGCATACAGGCTAATTCCTTCAATTAATAAAGTAATTTTGAGCTATAATAACATTAAATCTTCAGAATTTGTGTTTAGTCATTTTGAACAATCGCAAGAGCTTTCTGAAAGTTTTAATATTGTAAAATCTAACTCAGTTTTTGAATCTTCATCTTCTTTGAAATTCTCTTCGGGGCTAGAAATAAAGAATCTATCATTTAACTATAATGATTCTAAAGAAAATATATTTAATAAATTAAATATAAAAATTAGTAAAGGAGAAACTGTTGGAATTATAGGTGATTCTGGAAGTGGGAAGACAACACTTATAAATATTCTATTATTGCTATTAGACGAGTTTTCTGGAGAAATTCTTGTAGATGGGCAAAAACTAGATAGCAAAAGTAAAAAAGAATGGCACAAAACAATAAGCTATGTCCCTCAGAATGTAATCATAATAGCAGGTACATTACTCGAGAATATTACATTTGGAATTCCCTTTCAAGAAGTGAATCATTCCAAACTTGAAAAAGTAATTGAACAAAGCCAACTACAAGAATTTATACAACGCCTACCAAATGGAATAAACACAGAAATTGGTGAACATGGGCTAAAAATATCAGGAGGTCAAAGACAACGTATCGGTATTGCAAGAGCCCTTTACCATGAAGGTTCTCTATTAATTTTTGATGAAGCAACAAGCTCACTTGATAATAAAACCGAAATGCAATTAACCAATTCTATACGAAATCTTTCAGGAAAAGAATTCACCATTATTATTATTGCACATAGACTAGAATCCTTACGGTATTGTGATTCAATATACAAAATCGAAAATGGAAAAACAGTCGGACCTTTAGTCTTCGAAGATATTAAATGAAAAATATTAAGGAAAAAGTTTTGTCTCCAATAAGTGGCACTAACAATGTATTACTATTAAATCAAATAGAAAGTAAAGTTCTAATAGAAAATTACAGGCAATATTATAAAATTGATATCACCAACCTTTTTATAAATACACCAACTGTAAAAATTTATAAGTGCTTAGATTCTGGCTATAGTTTTTATTATCCCTTTCATATTGCAGGAGATGACGAATTTTATCAACACTTTGGAAAACTAGACTGGTACTACTTACCTTGGAAGTGGGAGCATCAACAATGTGCCTCGTTGGTTAAAGATGGAGACCGCGTTTTAGAAGTAGGTGCAGGAAGAGGCGATTTTATTGCTCACCTATCTAAGCTAAAAAAAATTAATGCTGTTGGGTTAGAATTGAATAGTGATGTTGTTAAGAAAGCTAATAGTTCTGGTATTAAACTCATAAATCAACCAATAGAAGATTACGCAAAGCTAGCTCCTAATAGTTATGATATAGTATGCTCTTTTCAGGTATTAGAACACATCACAAATGTTGGAGAGGTTATACAGGCAATGATAAAGTGTCTTAAACCAAATGGAACATTGTTAGTATCTGTCCCCAATAATGACAGTTTTATTGGTGCAAATGTTCTTCCATCTAAGGCATTAAACATGCCTCCTCATCATATGGGGTTATGGAACCAAAACTCATTAGAAAACCTTGTAAAATATTTTCCATTAACCATCCGAAAAATTCTCATTGAACCACTGCAACCTATTCATGCAAGTACTTTTCATTATAATTTTGTAAGAAAATTATTGTTTAATAATAATTTTCTTGTGAGAGTTTACTGGAAGCTAAAAATTTATCATTTATCCAGTCCCTTTATAACATTATTTTCAAAAAAAATTACTGGTCACTCAATAATTGCAGTTTATGAAAAAAACAAAAATAATTAAACTGGTTCATGTTGTTAATGATCTTAGTACAGGAGGTGTAGCTAGCATAGTAATTGACCTTTGTAATAATGCCGATCATAGCAAGTTTGATGTTTCAATAATATGCCTATCAAATAGATTAAGTATGCTTGAGCAAAAGCCTTTAGATAGCCAAGTTAAACTATTAAAGTTCGATTACTTTTTTGACTCTAATTACTCGTTAAGACGATACATTTTTTTATCCCTAAAAAACTCTATTATAAAGAAAAGAGCAGCTAAGATTATCTCTAAAATCTTGGAAATAAATCCAACTATTTTGCATTTCCATATTTTACCTAGAGAGCTTCAAATAGGCTCCTTAATTAAAAAGGAAAATAGAGCGATTAATTTAGTATTCACAGATCATTTGAAAAGAATTGGTGCATCCGACTATAAATTTTTTAATAGAGAGATATTAAAACTTGTTTACCGAAGATGGTATAAACACTTCAATATAATATCAGTATCTAAAAGCGTGGAGAACAGCAATTTTAAAAATAAATTCTTAAAAAAAACCAATTATAATAAGCTAATAGAAAATAAGGTAAAATATCCAACTCAAACAAAAAAAAACCTGAACGAAAGTTTAATAAATGTAGTGTATGTGGCTAGATTGAGTCATGTTAAAGGACATTATGATCTTTTAAAAGCTTGGAAAATGTTGCCAGAAACAAAAAAATGTAAACTATGGCTTATTGGTGATGGTGAATTAGAAGTTGAACTAAAGGAATATGTTAAAAATAATATTCAAAACGACTCTGTAGTTTTTACAGGAGCTGTTAATAATGTTGATTATTACCTTTCATTTGCTGATATAGGCGTTTTTCCTTCGTATAAAGAGGGGCTTCCGTTAGCTTTATTAGAGCAACTAGCAATGGGCATTCCTATGATAACTTCAGATATTGAAGAATTGACAGACATTATTTCGGATGGTGAAAATGGATTAGTTTATGAGCTAGGCAGCACAGAAGACCTCCTAGAAAAAATAGAAGAATTAATAGCCGATGCTGAGTTGCGTAAAAAATTAGGAGAAAATGCAAAAATACTAGCAAAGAATAGATTTTGTAATGGTTCTTTGATTAGCCATTATGAACAATTCTATGACGAGTTATTACACTTATGAAAAAAATTGCTTTCATTCATGGACGCCCTTATGGTCATCCAACCCATGCAGAATATGCACGTAGTGTTCACGCTATTTTTTTGCATGAAGACAAGTATTTGAGATGGCAAGATTTACCAAAAGCATCAAAAATAAAACGTTACACAAGTTGGTTTCTTAATGCGTTTTTATTTCCACAAAGAAAAGAGTATGACATATTTTTAACAGAATGTATCCGCATTCCTCAACTTATTATGAAGAAGTTTGGGCTAATTAATAAGAAACAAAAGCTTGTTGCTTTAATGGGAGATGAATCTCTTTATTTTTTATCAATTAAAAAGTACCCTTATCTTACTCAACTAATAATGCGTGCTTTTTTAAACTCTTGTGACTTGCTTATATGTACAAGCGCATTTCAAGCTGAACTGGCTAGGTCATTGGTTACAAACAAAAACGTTTTGATACAAGAGACTTATAATGGTTTAAGAATTCAAGATTATTTAAAGATAAGTTTGCCAAAATTCAACAATCAAAAAATTCTTTTCTTAGGTAATATTGAAGCTAGTTGGAGGGCTTGGTATAAGGGTATAGATTTACTTTTAACAGCTTTTGAAAGTTACGCTTTAAAAAACCAAAATGCAGAACTTCACATTATTGGTTCAGTAACTGATGAAGTAAAAAGCGAACTGGAAAATAGCATTATAGAGAAGTCAGTTTTAAATAGAATTAACTTTAAAGGTAATTATAGTAACTTAAGAGATATTTTACATGAATACGATTTGGTTGTACACCCATCAAGAGGGGAGGCTTGGGGGGTTACAGTGCATATGGCATTGGCTTGCGGAGTTCCTGCTATTGTATCTAAATTTACAGGAACGAAAGAAATAATAAGCAAAATAAACAATGAATTAATCGTAGGATTGTCAAAAGGTGAGATTATAAATAAACTATCCTGGTATTTTAGTCTATCGAAAGAAGAAAAAAAAGAATTGTCTATTAAATGCAGAAAAGCAGCTCTTACTTACACTGATTCATCCGCTATCGCATCCTTTCAAAAAGCTTTAAATGCAACCATTAGCTAATCACAATTTTAAAATATGAAAATACTTTTTTATCAGCCTTATAATCAAGCAACCATTTATATAGAATCAATTGCAGAGCAGTTAGCTTTATGGGGTCATGATATATTTTTTATATCACATGAAGAAAAAGGAGCTACCCATTCTAATATGGAAAAGTGGGGAACCAAGACATATTCATCGAAAATAAAAAAAGGATTTTTCGTGCTTTACCATGCTAGGAAAGTTTTTGAAATTTCAAGATTTTGCAAAAAAAACAATATTGACATAGTATATAGTCATTATCAAGAAGCAAATATCATTTCTGTATTCGCTCAATACTTTTGCAAATCCAAATTTATTCTTACAAGGCACCATACTGACTGTGCATTTATAGACAATAATTTGAAAGAAAAATGGGCAGACAAAATAATTAACAGGTTAGCATATAAATATATAGCTCCCTCTCAAAAAGTTTTTAAGCAACTGGTTGATATAGAGAAAGCAAATCCTGAAAAAATTCAGATCATTAATTATGGTTACAATTTCAACTCAATTCACCTTCCCAACTTGCAAGTTGTTCAGAATATAAAAACCAAGTTCAATGCTAAATTACTTTTGGTAAGCGCAGCTCGATTTATTCCTGAAAAGAGGCATGACTTATTAATAAGTGAAATTAAAAAATTGATTAAAAATGGATTGGACGTTAAGTTGCTTATTCTGGGGAAAGGCCCCTTGAAAAGCAAAATAAATGAACAAATTAAAAACCTTCGCCTTGAAAACAATGTATTTAATTTAGGATTTAAGCTAAATATTATTGACTATTATTCGTCAGCAGATTTAATAGTTCACTTTTCTCTGTCAGAAGCTAGTAATAGTGCGATCAAAGAGGCTTCAATTACAAACACGCCTGTTATGGTATGCAGTGGAGTTGGTGACTTTGACGAATATATAGTAAATAAAAAAAATGGTTTTTTATTGAATAAAAAGAATCCACAATCTGATTTTTCAATAATTATTGAGAAAATATTGAATAATGAGTTTGACTTGTTAAAAATTGGCAAGCAGTTACATAAAGATGTTGTTAATAGATTTGATATAAGTCGAGTAATTAAGCAATATTTGCCCTTTAATAAAAACTAGAATAAATTACATGATTAGTAGATTGCAAACTTTTTTTTGGTATCTTCAAAGACCAACACTTTATTCACATCTTTTATATCAGCTAAAACAGCTTTTCTTTCCCCATCCTTTAGAAAAAACCAGACATGAAGCAACAAAATGGTGTTCACAAATAAGCATTAGTACGATAGAAGCTTTGGAAACTATAACTGGAAAAAACTTACCTAAAAAACTTGAATACTTATACCCAGAGCATTTTAACTTGGCTAAAACCAGAATAAAGGAATTGCCAGTTAAAATGGGAGGAGGAGCAGACCTAGAGTTACTTTATTACCTCACCGAATTTATAAATGCAAAAACAGTAGTAGAAACAGGAGTGGCAAGTGGCTGGTCTTCATTTGCGTTTCTATTGTCCTTAAAAAATAGAGAAGGAGCTCACTTATATAGTGCTGATATACCCTATGTCAAGCTAAATAGCGAAAAATTTGTAGGTTGCGTTGTTACTGACAATTTAAAAGATAACTGGTCTTTAGTTAAACTCCCTGACCAACAAGCACTAAGAAAAATATGTGCAAATATTAAAGAAATTGACCTTTTCCATTATGACAGTGATAAATCCTACCGTGGAAGAATGTGGGCGTATCCTTATATTTGGAAAAAAATGAGACATAAAGGTATTTTTATTTCAGATGACATAAATGACAATTTTGCATTTAAAAATTTCGCTAAAGAGTTAGGTATTACCCCCTTAGTAGTTTATCATCAAAAAGAAAAAAAATACATAGGAATACTAATAAAGAGCTAACTGTTGAGTAAAGCTAAAGTACTATATCTTTCCTATGATGGGTTAACAGATCAACTTGGACAATCGCAAGTGCTACCTTATTTATTAGGCCTTTCAAATAAATATGATATTACCTTAATAACTTTTGAAAAATCAAACGCTTACAATAAGAGCAAACAGAAAATTGCGAATACAATAAAAGACAAATTAATTTGGCTCCCTTTGAATTATTCAAAGAATCCACCTGTACTTTCTACCATATATGATCTTCTAAAATTAAAATTAATTGTAAAAAAACTTGTTAAAAAACAGGCATTTGATATAGTTCATTGCAGAAGCTATTTAGTAAGTATAATAGGCTTATGGTTGAAGAAAAAATACCGTATCAATTTTCTTTTTGATATGCGTGGCTTTTGGGTAGATGAAAGGGTTGAAGGTAAAATTTGGAATATTAAGAATATATTCTATTTGAATATTTTTAATTATTTTAAATTGAAAGAGAAGGAGTTCTTTCTTGAGGCTGACCATATTATAAGTCTAACGTCAAAAGCAGTAAAACCCATACTGTCAATTACTAATCATAAAATAAATAATGAAAAGATAAGCATTATACCCTGTTGTGCTGATATTAAATTGTTTAATAGCCAAAGTATTTCTAGAACTCATAGAGTAGAAATTAAAAAAAATGCAGGATTTGCAGCAGATGATCTTATTTTACTTTACGTTGGCTCAATTGGCACTTGGTATATGTTAAACGAAATGCTTGATTTTTATCAACTCCTTGTTAAAAACAATTGTGGATTTAAGTTATTAATTATTACCAGAGATAATCATAATATGATTACTAGAGAAGCTATTGATAAAGGGATTAACACTAGAAATATCTTTATCAAAAGTGCAACAAGAGAAGAAGTTGTAAAGTATATATCAATTTCCGATCTAGCTTACTATTTTATTCATCCAACATTTTCCAAACAGGCATCTTCACCCACTAAACTGGCTGAATATATGAGTCTGGGGAAGCCTATCATAACAAATTCCAATATTGGAGACATCTCAGATGTTTTTAAGAGCATTCCGAATAGTATTTATCTAATTAATTCTTTTAATGAAAATGAATATGAAAAGGCAATTAGAAAAATACCTGATTTGCTAGCTTCTTCAAAGAAAGAAATATTCAGTTTTGCACGAGGTTACTTCTCACTTGAATCAGGCATTGAGAAATACGACATAGTTTATCAGAAATTATTATCATAAATCATTTAATAAGACTTGTTTTATGTATCTAAAATATACTTTGGGACTTTTAAAATGGTTTTTCATAAATGGATTTCTTGTACTATTAGTTCCCTACATTGCAATAGCGCAATTTCCACAAGCAAATTTCATTGTTTCAAAAGATAATTGTAAGAATGAAACCATTGAAATTAGTAATCTTTCTACAAATTCTACTCGCTATATTTGGGATTTTTGTGAGGGAGATTTATTTCAATCCCCAACCTTCCAAAACATTGGGTTAATAGATGGGTCATTTAATCCAAAGGCCTTTGATGTAGCTCATGATGGCAGTAATTGGTATGGCTTTATAACAAGTAAGACGACCAATTCCTTGTTTCGTGTCGAGTTTGGTGAATCCCTAGATAACCCTGTACCAGAAATTTTAGATTTAGGAAATATCGGGGGATTACTTTCAGGTCCGGAACCTATCAAAATAGTCAATGAACTAGGAAACTGGTATGCTTTTATAATTAATGGGAGCAATTCTACTTTATTGCGGCTGTCATTCGGCACTTCTTTAGAAAACTCTCCCAATGTACAATTAGTTCTTAGTGGTATAAGTACGTTTAACAGTGGGTTTGATATTGCTGAACCATCTTCACAGAAAGTTCTGGTAGCCTCTAATTTTAGCACCAATGTTTTAACCATGGTCAATTTTGGCAATTCCTATTCAAATAACCCATTACTAACCGACATTATTACATCCTTGCCCGTAGGTGGTGCTACTGGATCTGGTGACATTAAATTAATGTATAACGAAGGCTTATGGTATGGTTTTCTATTAACACCAAATTCAAAAAAAATATTTAGACTTGACTATGGAAGTAATTTATTCTCCATACCAATTAGTACAGACATTACTGGAGAAATTTTGGGTACTGAATTTGCTTTCGGTATAGACATAGCACGTGACAAAGGTGAATTTTTAGGTTTTATTCAAACCAGTAGTGGAAAACTAATTAGAGTGTATTTTGGAAAAGATATTACTAATAATTCGCCAACTAGCAGCATTCTTGGTGATTTTGGAGTCCTTCAGAATAGCATTGGTTTTAAACTAGTAAAAGAGAAGTCGGAATGGCATGCTTTTACTATTGACACTTCAAACAAAATTCTATTTAAGGGGAAATTTCCAAATGAATGTTCGGCCTCTTCTTCTATCTCAAAAATGGATTTACCTACCAATATCAGCTATTCAACCCAAGGGAAAAAATTTATTTCTTTACTTTCTATAAATGACTTTAATGAATTTAGCTATTATGCAGATTCAACCACCATCTCCCCCACCCTAGCGCCCCAACTCACTTCCCAAATAACAGGCAATTGCCTCTCCAACCTCATTAGTTTTTCAGGCCAGCAACTCTCTGGAAATATCACTAGTTGGAATTGGGATTTTGGAGATGGAAGCGGCACTTCTACTTTGCAAGATGCCAATTATGCCTATGCAAGTGCAGGAGAATACCAAATAAAGCTTAGTGTAACCGATGCCAATGGCTGTAGTAATTTACTAATAGATACCGTACAGGTGTATGAAGAGCCCATACCCAGTTTTACGCTGCCAGGGGGTAGCCTTTGTATGAATAACCCTGTTCTTTTTACAAATACTACTACAGGTGAAACAGGCCCATCCGTTACTTGGACATGGGATTTTAATGGCGAAGGAAGCTCGAATGAACAAGAACCTACATTTACGTTTCTAACGGCTGGTAGCAAAACAATTACGCTTACCTCTTCCATACCCGGTTGTGCTAATGTTACACAACAAACGATTAATATCGAAGAAGCTCCAACCACTTCCTTTTCTTTCAACAACACCTGCAACGGCACTCTAACCACTTTTACAGACCAAACTACTGGAACCAACCTTACCTCTTGGAACTGGAATTTTGGGGATGGCACAAACTCAACAGACCAAAACCCTACACAAAATTATGCTGCTCCAGGTAAATATATAGTTACGCTTACAGTAGCTAATAGCCTTGGTTGCTCCACTACTAAAGTAGATACGGTGTACAGCCATAGTATTCCTGTGGTAAGTTTCTCCAACGATTTGCCTTGCTCTACCAGCCCAATTCAATTTACAGATCAATCGTTGGTTGATAATGCCAATATGGTAGCGTGGGAATGGAATTTTGGAGACGGAACGACTTCTACAGACCAAAACCCCCAACATTTATTTGGGCAAACTGGAGACTTTTTAGTTAGTTTAAGAGCATTCTCTCAATTTGGGTGCTTTAGTAATACCCAAAGCATTGTCTCCGTTGCTCAAGGGCCTGAAGTAGACTTTGAATGGGATAAATCCTGTCAAGGAGAAGTTACTAGCTTTATCGACTTAACCAATTCATTTGGTGTTGCCATTACTGATTGGACATGGATTATTGACGGTGTATTATTTACAAGTCAAAACCCCACCTACACATTTAATAGCTCAGGTACCTACACTGTACAATTAACCGTAACAGGAGTAAATTTATGTGCGCAAACCCTCACCCAAGATATTATTGTAGAAGTGCCTCCAATAGTTCAGTTCGATTATAATGAAGGCTGCGGTAGCTCTGGTACCGAATTTTACGACTTAACAAACCAAACAGGTGATACCATCATTGCTCGTGAGTGGCGTGTTGATGGTGCTGTTTTTTCAACAGATTCCGTAGCCACCACACAACTAACACCTGGCAATTATGCCATTACACTTTCGGTAGTTACAACAGCAGGTTGCGAAGAAGTAACCACACAAAACATAAGTTTAGTAGGCTCGCCTTTTGCAAATTTTGCAACAAATACAAATTTTGGAGCAGCTCCCTTAACCATAAACTTCGCAAACCTATCAACAGGTGGCAACACATATTTATGGAGCTTTGATGATGCAAATAACTCTACTAGTACCGAACAGAACCCGTCATTTACGTTTGAGGAAATTGGATTATACACGGTTTCACTACAAACTGCCTCAGACCCTACTTGTTATGATGAGTTTACTCAGCAAATAGAAGTTGTAGAATCTTCCTCAAGTGGAGAGATTATTGGTGTTACATCTATAGCGGTTCCCAATGGCGATAAAACCAATTTTATTATTACTATTGAAAATTCTGGAACTTCCATAATAGATCAAACCTCCAGTTTGGTTTTTAGGGCTGATTATGGTGCTGAAGTAGTAGAACCTATAAACACCCAAATTTATGCAGGTAACACAATCAATTACACAGCATCATTTGCGTTAGCTTCTAGTTCCTCCACGCAAAACTTATGTGTTGAGTTAAGAAACCCTTCTGCCATTCAGTTGGATCGAGAATGCATAATATTAACCGCTAATGTTGTTATTTCTGAACCATACCCAAACCCTAGTTCTGGTTTGGTCAACATCGATGTTCTATTGGAGGATGGGGCGACTGTTAACGTACGATTAATAAACAGAGCAGGCCAGCCTGTGCTAACCAATTCTTTTGAGGGTGTGATAGGGCTTAATAAAATTACAATTGACGGTAACGGCCTACCCCAAGGACTCTATATTGTAGAAGTTAACGCAGGAGGTAAAACCGAAAAGTTTAAAACTTCTATTGTGAGGTGATGAATTCTTAAATGTCAAGGCCGCTCAGTCAATGTCAGTTAGAGATTGATTCGCTCCTCCTACCATTGACGTTCTTCATTGCCAATCCAATCATCCTATGTTCCTATCTATAAACCTTGGTTCGACTTAGTAATTTACGTTAACTCCTTGAATCAATACCAATAATTAACGTTAATTTATTCAATAGAATAAAATCCACATGATAGACAAACTAATTCGGTACTGCCCCGATTAGTGTGTCTGTAGAGGTTTTCCACAATTAACTTCACATCAATTATAGTTAAAGTTTGTGTCATATTGAAAAGCACTTATAGGATAACTGTAAGTCCCATCTTCCATTTCCATAGCTACATAGCCCATTAATGTAATAGCAGCTTGTGGGTTAGGAAGTGCATTTCTCATTCTTAATGTTCTCCGAAAGGATTTATTAAGCCGTTCTATCCAGTTTGTTGTGTAAATCATTCTTCTTATTTTATAGTTAAACCCGAATTATGCGATAGGGTTCGTGATGAGGCTTTAAGTCACAATAAATCAGGCAGTTTGGATTCGAAAGCATAGCACCGCTATGGTGAGAACACAAACAAAGCAAAGCGACTGATTTGAAGTGAGTTAAAGGCCTAATAGAAACTCTATTGCATATTTCGGGTTTAAAATAGTCTAGTATATAGAAAGTGTAGTTAGGGTCATTCCCTCCTGCATCAAACTCCTCGTCAATTCTACCTATTGCTATAATGTCTCGATTCTTAACTTCTTCTTCTATGCCTAGTTTTTCACAAGGTTGGAGCCAGAGGTTTAGAAGAATTATGAGTAACATTTAACTATATGTTTAAGGGTATAATATGGTTGCCAACGCTCGGATTATATGTCCCGTAGGGACTAAATTAACCAAAATTTTCCGTTGTTAAATTTACTTCTTAAATTAGCACCAACTTAGTTAAAGCTCTAAACCACAATGGATTATAGCCATTATTATGGGCTTTTACTACTCTCCAAAATATTTCAAATACCAATTAATGTTATTGGGAATAGTAGTTATTGAGGTTTTGGTGATAAGTTTTGGCAAGCTTCCTTGATTTGATTCGTTTTTCCAATCTTCTTTTTCAACTAATGTGTGTTTTACTATATTCCATCCTTCTTTTAGCAGGATATCGTAGTTTGTCACTTCTTTAAAGTTGTAATTATTCTCCGAATCTAAATTTACTTTACACGTTGCTTTAAAGTTTGCATCACCATCACTATAATACCAAGAAAGATAACTGCCTAATACTAAACTTGTATGGCGGTTTATAGAAGCATTGTCTAGTAATTCTTTTTGGGTTGCAGGATAAAGTATGCCTACATACTTATTCTTTTTATATAATGAGAGTTCAACTTCTACGGCTTTTGTTTTATTACTTGACCCTTCTATTTCTTTTTCATTGCAAAAAGTCATACCAACTGCGTTTTTTATTGATGACAAATAAAATTCATAATCTTCAATACTATTTAGGTCAATATTCTGCCAGTTAAAATTGATACTGCCATCTTTTAGAATTTGACCAACCGTAATTTTAATGCCATCTAAACCAAATGGCGCTACTTTAATATCTAACTTTCCTTTAGTAAAATTTTCAATTTTCGGGATTGAAGGATTTGCTGTGTCAATATTATTTTGAGCTTTGGATGTTTGCAACACAAAAAAGGATAACACTAACAACAGTAAATGCTTTTTTATGTTGTTGTTTTTTGAATTACCAATTAATAGTAGTTTTAGTATTTTCATAATATATTTCGTTTTTAATTCTTTTGCCTAGCCCCGTTTCAAGTTTTTCGGTTTATTTAGGTCGTTATCGTCTTGTCAAATGTTCGTTAAGGCACATGGTTTACACAAATTGCCCATAACGCTTACTGTAAACTACAGTAAGGAGTTTAAAAGTACAAAATTTTGATAACCCACCTAGGCAAACCTTTGATTTGGCACAAATCAACACATAACACGTAGTCAAATTAAAAATTTGACGGGACTAGCTACAAGAAATAAAATTAGTATTTAACAGGTAAAACCTTATTGAGTTTATTGGTTGTTGTAGGGTATAAGGCTAAGAGATAATAACTGTCCTAGAAGTAAATTTATTAACTTTGCACAAGGACTAAAACAAAAAAACCCGGCTTCATCACCAGCATTTACATCTGGGAGAGGAATCACCGGGACTTCGATGCAAAGTTAATACATAATGGACAGAAAATCAATAGTAAGAATTTTATCATCAGAAAGGCTTGCTCCGTACCTGAAAAGACATAATTGTGATTTTGAAAAGGCTATTGAGCATTACAAATCAAATATTAGAATTTCGGAATCATTTTACCCACTAATTGCATTAATTGAAGTTGGATTAAGAAACAATATAAATCATCAGCTTGCCGAACACTTCAAATCTGAAAATTGGTTTGATTCTACTGAATTTATACAAATTGTATCTGGGTTTCAAATTGACAGAGTTACCAATGCTCGTAAAAAGATTTTAATACCTAAAATCCGCAACTAACCAATTTGTAAACTCATAAGGCAGAACAGGGTTGGAAATCTTAGCAAATTTCAAAGTAAATTGGGGAGTAATCGAATTTGTTATTTGACTTTTCTGTTTTCTTCTACT
>JAKITG010000189.1 GCA_021648195.1 Flavobacteriaceae bacterium
CATTTTTTTAACGCTCTGCCCTGTTAAAAAGCCTCATTTTAGCTATAGCTATAACTACGTTTTTTGCCTTGTTACTGCACAAAATAACATCGCCAATTCTGTACACTTTATTTTGTAACAAGCCCTATGTATTCTTAAATTTATCATCTATCATAATTATTTTATTATTACCTTCAAAACATCTATTAAATAATCAATTTCTTCTTTGGTATTGTATCTACTAAAAGAGAATCGTATTGAAGTTTTTAAAGCATTCTCTTCACTTAAAATAGCATTTAAAACATGAGAGCCATTATTGCTTCCGCTTTGGCAAGCGCTACTTCCTGAAGCTGCAACTCCTTTTAAATCAAGGTGAAATAAAAGCATCGGATATCCTTTTACAAAACGAACATTTATAATATGAAATATACTCTTTTCTTGATGAGATGAATTTCCATTAAATTTAATATCAGGAAAATGAATTTTCATTTGATTAATAAAGTATTGTTTTAAATTGGAAATATATTTTTCATCTTTATAGAAGTTATCAATACCTATAGCCAAAGCTTTTTCCATACCCACAATATTATGCACATTTTCGGTGCCAGCTCTTGCGCCACGTTCTTGTTCACCACCAATTAATAAAGGCTTAATTCCAAAACCTTTTTTAAAGTATGCAAAACCAACTCCTTTTGGACCGTGAAATTTATGTGCACTTACTGCTATAAAATCAATAGGAGTTTTTTGTAAATCAATTGATAAATGTGTAATACCTTGTACTGCATCCGAATGAAAAAGAGCATTATTATCCTTACAAATTACACAAACTTTATCGACGTTTAAAATATTTCCAATTTCATTGTTTACCAACATCAAACTGACTAAGACTTTTTCTTCTGATTTCTGTAAAATAGAATTTAAATCAGCATAATCAACTTCTCCATATTCATTTAATGAAACATAGTCTACTTTTATAGAAAACTCTTCTTTTAAAGCTTTAACAGTATGTAAAACAGCGTGATGTTCAATTTTGGAAGTAACAATTCTTTCAACACCTAAGTTAGTAATCGCATTACGTAAAATAAGATTGTCTGCCTCACTACCTCCAGAGGTAAAAACAATTTCGGTAGCTGTGCAGTTAAGTATTTTAGCAATATTTTTTCTTGATTCTTCAACCAATGCTTTTGATTTTCTACCAAATTGATGAGTAGAAGATGGGTTACCATAAATATCTTTCATGGTTTTAGTAATTATATCAATTACTTCCTTATTAATTAGAGTAGTAGCAGCATTATCAAAATAAAAGGTTTGCATAAAAATTAAGATTATAAGATGTAAAGATAAATTAGATTAGCAAAGAAAAAAAAATCAATTATAATTTATTTTTATAATATTTGATTAAAGATATATAGGTTTCATATTTCAGTTAAACAAATCAACAATTAAATAGTTATAAATTTACCTACTAATTATCTGAAATTTTATGGTTAAATTAGTATATAACTTCTATTTTTGTCACTTAAATTGAAATGTATGAAAAAAATAGTTATTCTTACCTGTATTTTGTTTACATTTTCTTGTAATGATGGTAATTTTGAAATTGCCAGTTTTGAATTTGAAACAAAAGTTAGTTATTGTGGTGAATATATACTTTACAGATTAAGCACAGATGGGCAAAAGGAGGCTTTGATAGTTACTTTAACTGATAAAGAAATTAAACAATCTGAAGAGGTTATTCCACTTGTAAATATTTCAAAAACTGGATCTTACACAGTAACATATCGTATTTTTGATGAAGCAGTTACAGGTAGTGAATATTTTTGTAGAACAATACCTCCCACAGAACCCAAAACCATAAAAAATTGGATTGGTGCTGGTGGTACAATTTTTATTGTAAATACAGCTATTAAAGATAAAGATGAAAAAATTATAGCTTATAAGCACACCATTACTTTAAATGATTTGGCATTGACTAATAATGATGAATCATTATTGTTTGATCCATCATATTTTTATGGTGAATTTGAAACGACGGTTGAATAATTTTTTTTTAAAATTTGGAATACGATGTGTTATTAGAACACATTTATCTATTAACTGAATAAAAAAAGGCTAAATACAACTAATTTTTAGCAATCTGTTCTTTTACTACAATAGCAATTTTTTTACCATCAGGGCTCACAGTCATTCTTGTTATACCTTCTATAGGTGCTTCACTTTCAATATAAATTGGTTTCCAATCTTTATCTTTTTTTGGATAAAGTATATAAATTTGATCTTCCTTTCCCATCAAAATAGCTCCATCAATAGTCCAAGTTAAATCTTCAGATCCTTCAAGTGCGTCGGCAATATATTCGGAATCACTTGTTAAAGGATTGATAGCGTTAATTTCTGAAATTTCATGGTTTTTACTAATATAGCTTATCTTATCATTACCAATAGAAAGTGGATTAGGGATTTTATTTAGAGATCTACCTATATTTTGTTCTATTGGATATTTAATTTTATATCTAAAATTTGAAACCTGCAAAGACTCAACATCACCTAAAACATAAGTAATAACAATATTTTTATTAAACCAAACATAATATACAACTTTTAAATTTGGAATTAAAACCTGTGGTTCTTTCTTTCGATATGAGTATTTGTATAGTATGGGTTCGTTATTATCAAATCTTACACAGGTAAAATATTTCTTTTTTCCCATGTATGGAGCGGGAGAGTACTCATTAACTTCAGTATTTGTAATCCAGTTTCTATAATTATTTTTTAAATTATATCTAGCAATATCGGTTTGCCCATTTCTAGTTGAGGTAAATAAGATTGCTGATCCATCATTAGTAAAGCATGGTTGATTATCATAACCTTCATTGTTTGAAATATTGATAGGATTATTTAAGTAATAAGTACCTTCTACTTTATTTAAATCAAATAGGTAAATTTCTGTTGCTTCCTGTGCAAAAATAGTAGCACAAATAAAAATCATTAAAAATGAGGGGATAGTTTTTAAATGCATTTAAAAAAGTTTAATTCTATAATAGATAGCAAATATAAATTTTAATACTTTATAATATATTTTTAATTGCAGATTTACTTTAAACCCACCTTAACCCGCATTATTCACGGATATTCTATTCCAAAGCCAAACTGCTTGCTATAATTGAAAATGCTCGAAATTTGTTTAGCTCAAAATTGGGTTACAATTCTTTCACTAAAAAACCTCTGTGCTTTC
>JAKITG010000190.1 GCA_021648195.1 Flavobacteriaceae bacterium
CTTAATTTAACAATCTCTGATATAATAGAATTGCGTTCTATTACAGGTAAATCAAGCAAGTACGTTTTTATTTTTGATAATTCCATAAACAAATATACGAAATTAATACCTATTTTAAACTAGAGCCGAAAAATATAAGTAAAGATGTTATTTCAATACAAGGAAATCATGTGATATTAAATGTTCCAATAGATAGTGGAGATTTATGGTTAGAATGTACAACCCAAGATACACCTTTTGCAGATGGAGGAGATTTTACAGATGATAGAGATGTGCTTGTAATTACACCAGAAGGCGGAATAATAAAACATACAAGGATTTATAGTGATAAAGAAAATCATCAGAAAATAAAAGGAAATTATATTTTAAAGAATGATGGTTCTATTGATGCCAAAGTTGATATGGTATCTTCAGGAACTCAATTTGATAATCATTTGGGTTACGAAGGACGTTCAAACAAAGAACTAGATAAATTATATAAAGAGTTTTGGGATAACATCAATAACATGATAATTGACAAAATAGATGTTAAAAATAATAAGAAAGAAGGGCGATTTGAAGAGTCAGTGTCTTTTATAGCAGATAACTATGGCGCTATAAGCGGAGAAAGAATGATACTACCTATCAATGTATTTAATGTTGCTAGTTACACTCCAAAACGTATAAGAGATAGAAAATTACCAGTTGAAGTAACTCGTGGATTTTATGATGTTGATGAAGTAATAGTTGAGATACCATCTGATTATAAAATTGAAGCAATGACAGAAAACATTGTTATAAATAGTAAATATGGAGAGTATAAATTAACTATTAAAAAAGTATCAGAAAACACACTTAAATATACACGAGAATTTTTATTAAAAAATGGAAAATATCCAAAAGAAGAGTATAAAGATTATAGAAATTTTTGGAAAAAAGTAGTGAGAAGCGATAAATCAAAAATAGTATTAATAAAAAAATAAAGAATGAGAAAAGGGTTTTTAGCAGTGTTAATAATAGCATTTGTGCAAGTTAGTTTTTGTCAAAATTATAAGTTTGGTAAAGTATCAAAAGAAGAATTGGAAGAAAAAGTATATCCATTAGATTCTACTGCCGATGCTGCATATTTATATAAAAATAGAAGAACATATTTTGATTATAGACAAGGTCAAGGATTTATTGTGATTACAGAAGTTAATGAACGAATAAAAATATATACCAAAGAAGGATATGATTGGGCAACAAAAGCAATTACCTACTATACTGGAGATGGAGGAGGGAACTCCGAGAAAGTATCAATAAAAGACGCAAAAACATTTGCATTGATTGATGGTAAAGTAAAATCTTTTAAATTAGGAAAAAAAGAAATATTTAAAGAAGAAGTAAATAAATATAGATCTCAAAAGAAATTTACAATGCCAAACATTACAGAGGGTTGTGTTGTTGAATGGAGTTATAAAATCACCTCACCATATAATGATATAGACGATGTGGTAATACAGTTTGAAATTCCTGTCAAAAAATTTGTATCAAGCATTAAAATCCCTGAATATTACACATATAGTAATAAGCATATTGGATATTTAAGAATAGATTTAAAAGAAGAAATAGAAAATTCAAGTATAACATTGACAAGCAAAAACAGAACTACATCAGGAAGATTTAATGCTACTACACATTTTTCAACCCAAAAAATTAATTTTAAAACTAAAATCACTAAAATCACTAAAACTAATATTCCGCCCTTATTAAAAGAACCATATATTAATAATATAAATAACTATAGAGCAGCAATGAGTTATGAATTAGCATCTATAAAATGGCCAAATGAAATGCCCGAATATTTTTCATTATCATGGGAAGATGTTGCTAAGACAATTATGAAAAATGAAAAATTCGGAATAGAACTTGAGAAAACAGGGCATTTACAAGGTGATATGATACAATTAAAGTCGAGTCTAACTACACTTCCAACAAAAATATTCGGAGCATTGCAATATGTAAAAAATAAGATAAAATGGAACGGAAATTACGGCAAATATACAGAGAAAGGACTTCGTAAGGCATATAAAGAAGGAACGGGAAACATTGCAGATATAAACTTAACACTCATTGCTGTACTGAAAGAATTAGGATTAAAAGCAAACCCTGTTTTAGTGAGTACTCGAAATAACGGAATACCAATATTTCCAACAAAAACAGGGTTTAATTATGTGATTGCTGTTGTAGAGACTAAAAATGGAAAATTGCTTTTAGACGCATCAGAAAAGTATAGTTTACCTAATGTATTACCATTACGCGTTATGAATTGGAATGGAACTATTGTCAAAAAAGACGGCTTTGTAGAAACTGTAAATTTAGAATCACCTACCATCTCTGAAGAAGAATCAAGCTTAAGCTATAAAATCTCTGAAGATGGTTTAATTAAAGGAATGAATAGGACAAAGTATAAAAACTATGCAGCATTAAGTTATAGAAATAGATATGGGAGTTTAAAGGAAGAAAGTATTATCAGTGGAATAGAAGAGAATAACGATGATATTGAAATATTAAATTTTCGACTCGCAAACTTAAAGGATCTTTCAAAACCATTAGTTGAATTATATAAATTTGAAAAAGAAGATGGTGTAGAGATAATAGGTGACAAAATGTATATAACTCCTTTGTTGTTTGAGACTACAGACGAAAACCCTTTTAAAATAGACACGCGAGAGTATCCTATAGATTTTGGAACGCCTTGGGAAGAAAAAATAAATATAACAATCCAAATTCCTGAAGGTTACACTGTAGAATCTCTTCCAGAGAATGTCGCCAACGGAATGAGTGATGATATGGGTAAATTTATATATGCTGTAAAAAATCAAGAGAATAAAATTCAAGTAACTTCATTAATAAAAATAAATAATGGAATTATTCCAGCCAATTACTATCAAGAGATAAAAGAAATGTTTAAACAAATTGTTGCAAAACAGACAGAAAAAATTGTTCTAACAAAAAATAAATGAAATTTTTAGGTCTTTTGTAATGAAACTAAAAAAGTAGCGTCTTATCTATAAAAATATTTAGTCGTTCCTTACAAAGTTAATATTTGAAAGTTAGATTTTTTGTTAAAAATTTCAAAAACAAATTAGAAAATATTTTTTCAAGTTCAAGTTTTAACTTTCTCATCATTTTCTTTAGATTCCA
>JAKITG010000018.1 GCA_021648195.1 Flavobacteriaceae bacterium
TTATTTAACACCCTGTTTTCAATAATTAACGATGACTACACGAAGAATCACATTCTCTAGTGAGTCCATCATAAACTTCATCTATTATGTAAAGTGCCAAGAAAAAAGGATTCCAATATCTTCCTCCAGATATATCTAATTTCTCTTTATCACTAATTATATTTACATAATATTCTTCTAAATTTTTCATAAAATTTAATTTTTAGTATTTTTACTTAAACTCCATATTGAGTTCCTACATGACCTGGAGCCCATCTATTTAAATCTGCAAATGTAACAAATTTCATACTATGAACAAAATCTGAAAGCCATCCACTTCCATCAGTTTCTCGAATTTCTCTAGCATCCATTTCTAGAACACCATAATTTTCTAAACTTTTCATAAAGTTAAAATTTTTATGTTTGTTTTGCAACAAACATGATTATTATTTATTTTTTGTCTTGAAATTTTTTTGTCTCTTTTTAAGAAATTGCCACTAAATTACTAAGGCAATTTCTCGCAATGACATTATATTTTTCAATGACGGTTCAAAACATAATTATTACGTCTAATAACAAATACTACGTTTAGTATTTTTGTTTTGATATGGTAAATATAGAGTTGCTCACTCTAATCACATTGTAGTAAAGAATATTACTTACTTTTTTTAAAGTAAAAGCTCTTGATTACGCTTGACATGACAATAGTTCTTTAAATAACTTTTAGGTTAGTAAAGAAATTAGGTATAGCACCACCAGCAATATTAATTTTATCATTTTGTGTTAATAGTTTTACAGAGTAGATTACTTCTAATTCGCAATAATTGTTATATTCATAGGTTTTTAAACTTCTTGAGTAGCGTATAGGAAACCCTTTATCTTTTAAATCATCTAGACTCCGTAATTTAGATGTTCATAAAATTACTCTTGAAGATTTTTTTGAGGGATTGGAGTAGTTTTATGACATTCATCAGATGACTAATAGCCGTTATGAATAGAGTCATCAGATGAAATTACTCGACGATATAATCATTGCTAAAATAACTCTAACTTTAATCGGGTTTTTCAAAAAAAGCAAATTTTTAAAACTCATATGAGGTGTAATAGACAAAAAGTAAGCTGTTTTTATGATATTCAATATATAATAATTCAATTATTCTTCCAAAAATAAGGTGTAAAAACAATCAAAACGGTAAAGAGTTCTAGTCTGCCTAAAAGCATTAAAATTGCCGACCACCATTTGCCAAAAGGAGGAAGAATATCATAATTATTTACGGGACTTAATGCACCAAATGCTGGTCCAACATTACCTAAAGAAGAAGCTGAAGCACCCACAGAAGATATAAAATCAAGACCTAAAAAACTAAAAACAGAAGCGCCTACTGCAAAAATAATCAGGTATAAAATAAAGAAGGCCATGATATTAAATACAATGTCTCTTGTTACCGATTTACTATTATATCTTACGGGTATAATTGCATTGGGATGAATGGTTCTTTTAAATTCTAGAAATCCGTTTTTAATCATAATAATATGGCGTACAATTTTTACACCACCAGCAGTTGAGCCAGCAGAAGCTCCCATAAACATCAAAATAAAAAATAATAAGGTTAAGAAAGGAGACCAAATTGTAAAATCGGCTGATACAAAACCTGTAGTTGTTATTATAGCTAGTATTTGAAATAATGAATGTCGGAATGAGCTCTCTAATTCACCTAAAACCATAGGGTGAGCTATGACTTGAATTTGGGTAGCAAGCTTTGAAACTTCGGCATAATAAAAGACAAGTAAAGTTGAGATTAAAGTAAGTAATACAATGGCGAAGGTGTAATATTTAAATTCTTCATCATGAAGGAATTTGCTAAATTTTCCTTTTACTGCAAAATAACTGAGTACAAAATTTGTACCTGCAATAAACATAAATACAATAATGATGTATTGAATTAAAGGTTGGTTGTTCCAATAAGCAATATTTGTATTTTTAGTTGAAAATCCACCAGTAGAAAGGGTGCTCATTGCATGGTTAATGGCATCAAAATATCCCATACCAGCAATTTTTAATAAAATGGCTTGAGCGAAGGTTAACCCCATATATATAAACCATAATCTTTTTGCGGTGTCTGTAATTCTGGGGTGTAATTTATCAGAGGATGGTCCTGGAGCTTCGGCAGCAAACATTTGCATACCTCCAATTCCCAGTAATGGTAAAATGGCAATGGCTAAAACGATAATTCCCATTCCACCAATCCAATGTGTTGTACTGCGCCAAAATAAAATACTTTTTGGCATGGCTTCAATATTGTTTAAAATTGAGGCTCCAGTTGTGGTGTAGCCAGACATGGTTTCAAAAAATGCATTTGTAAAAGAAGGGATTTCATTTGTAAATATATAAGGTAAAGTACCCGATAGTGATAAAACTGTCCATCCTAAAGTTACGATTAAATACCCTTCGCGTTTCTTAATTTGTTTTTCAAAATTCTTTGTAATAAATTGAAGTAAGCCACCTATAATTATGGTAATAATTCCTGCATATAAAATTCCATGAAATGCTCCATCTTTAAAATACCAACTAATCAAAGCCGAAAAAAGCATAAAAGCTCCGTTAAATAGAAGTAAAATTCCCATCATTTGGAGGATGATTTTTATATTGAGCTTTTTCATTTATTTAATTAAAGAATTTTTCAACTTTTGAAATTGTTTTTGGAAAACAACATACAACCACTTTATCACCTTCTTGTATTTGGTAATCTCCTAATGCTATAATTCCTTTATCATTTCTTACTACACCGCCAATAATTGCATTTCTAGGAAATTTTAAATCTTTTATTTTCTTTTTGGTAATTTTAGAATTATTGTGGATTTTAAATTCTAAAATCTCAGCATTGATATTATTTAAAATGGTCATTTCTAGAACATCTCCTTTTCTGATGTGTCTAAAAATACTATTTGCAGCCAAGAGTTTTTTATTAATTAAAGTATCAATACCAATATTTTTGCTTAAACTAAAATAATCTACATTTTGAACGAGTGCAATAGTGCGTTTCACACCTTTTGATTTGGCAACTAAGCAAGACATAATATTTGTTTCAGATCTTCCGGTAACGGCAATTACAGCATCCATTTCACTAACATTTTCTTCTTCTAAAAGCTCAATATCTCTACTATCTCCATAAATAACTAAAGCCTCGGGTAATTTGTCGGCAAGTTCAAAAGCTCTTGCTTTGTTGTACTCAATTATTTTTATATTTAAATTATCGTTGCATAATTCTTTGGTAGTTTTTTCACAAATTTTACTACCTCCTAAAATCATTATATTTTTTATTGGTTTATTTACGGTTCCAGATAATTTGGTTAGTTCTTCAACACCTTCTTCTAAAGTGATAAAATATGCTTGATCTCCAGCACAAAAAAGGGTATCTCCTCGTGGAATTATAGTTTCATTAGATTCTTTTCGTTTGATAGCAATAGGCATAAAATGAATTTCAGAAAAAGTGGCAGCAGCATCTTTAACTTGCATACCTACAATTGGGGCAATATTTGAGATGGTTAAACCCACCATAGTTAACTTTCCTTTTTCAAATTCATGTGTATCATGAAAAGCAGCCTTTCCTAAGAGGGAAATAATTTCATTTGTAGCCAATTCTTCTGTTGAAATTAATTCATCAATGCCTAAATCGGAAAAATTTATTTCATTTTTATCTTCTGTAAATTCAGAATTACTAATGCGTGCAATAGTTTGTTTAGCACCCAATTTTTTTGAAATCATACAAATTGTAATATTTGTTGTTTCGGATGAAGTAACTGCTATTAGTAAATCAGTATTCTCGATATTTGCATCTTTTAAAGCCGAAATAGAAGTTGCATCTTTTTGTAAGGTTTTGATATCTAATCTGGTATCTGCAAAAACTAGCCTGTCTTTATCTTGGTCGATTAAAGTAATTTCATGAGATTCGAATGAAAGTAATTTAGCAAGATGAAAGCCAACTTCTCCAGCACCAGCAATTATAATTTTCATATGTTATATTTTATTGCTATCACAAATGTATTCTTTTTCTAGCTTTATGTTGTTTATAGTGGTTAAAAATATAAAATTCCAAAAAACAATAATAAAAATATTTTATCCGCCTAAATCAGGATAGAGCTTATTTTCTTCATATCTTTAAAGAAAAATTAATGACCAGTTATAAAAATATTTTAACAATAAAACATTGGAATGAAGATGATAGACCTAGAGAGAAATTATTAAATAAAGGTAAAGTTGTTTTATCAAATACAGAATTGATAGCAATTTTAATCGGATCGGGTAGTAGAAATGAAAGTGCAGTTGAATTATCAAAAAGAATATTAATTTCTGTAAATAATAATTTAAATGAACTGGCTAAATTATCAGTTGATGATTTAATAAAATTTAAAGGAATTGGAGAGGCAAAATCCATATCAATTATTACTGCATTAGAACTTGGGCGAAGAAGAATATTGGAAGAAGCTCTTGAAAAACCTAAAATTACTGGAAGTAAATCTGTTTTTAATGTCATGCAACCTATTTTAGGAGAACTGCAACATGAAGAATTTTGGATTATCTACCTTAATAATGCAAATAAAATTCAGTTAAAAACACAAATGAGTAAGGGTGGAATTACTGGAACAATAGTTGATACTCGTTTGGTGTTTAAAAAAGCAATTGAACTGTCGGCAACAGGTATAATTTTATGTCATAACCACCCTTCAGGAACATTAAAACCAAGTGCATCAGATTTGAACTTGACCAAGAAAATAAAAAATGGAGGTGAAGTTTTAGATATAAAAGTTTTGGATCATCTAATTATTACAGAAAAAGATTACTTTAGCTTTGCTGATGAAAATATGATATAAAAACCTAAACATTTATGTCAAAAGAGAAAAATTAATTAAAAGCTAAAAAACAGATTCTCAAAATTATAGTAACTTATGCTATTAGTTTATACCTATAAAATTACGCCAAGATTAACATATATTTTTAAGCATATATTTACTCGAATATTAAATATTGAAATAAATTTCACTACTAAAGTTGAGGAGTTTATTGCCCATATAGGTTTGAAGTTTTCTTATACAAAACAAGCGTTAGGAAATGAGTTGTTTATTAAAAGTAATGATTTATTATTTAATCAAGGAATAGATTATCTAGACATCACGATTGGTAAGTGGGATAATGATTCTTGCTTTTTTCAATCTGGTACACCTTCAGCAATCCCGTATGATATTTTTGCTGCTAGTTTTTATTTGATTAGTAGATATGAAGAGTATTTACCGCATGTAAAAGATCAATTTGAGAGATTTCCTGCAGAAGAGAGTTTGGCTTTTCAGCATAAATTTTTAGACAAACCTATAATAGATATTTGGGCTTATAAATTTAAAAGTATTTTAATAGAAAAATTCCCAACTTATCAAGTACAGATATCTAGCGAACGAAAGTTTAAATTTATTTCTACTGTAGATGTTGATATGGCTTATGTTTATAAACACAAAGGATTTGTGCGTACTATAGGAGGTGTTTTTAATGACTTATTTCGATTTAATATTAGAGATATTCTAACTAGGTTTATGGTTCTCTTTAGTTTAAAAAAAGACCCTTATGATGTATTTACTAGGATTATTTACTTACAAAAAAAGTATAATATTCAAACACTATTTTTCTTTCTTTTAAGTGAATATACAACTTATGATAAAAATATTTCAGCAGGAAATATTCATTATAAACTATTGATAAAGAATGTGGCAGATTACTCAAAAGTGGGAATGCATCCTTCTTATTTTTGTATGAAAAATGAACAAAAGGTAAAGAAAGAAAAACATAGATTAGAGCAGATTGTTAACTTTCCAATTAAGAAATCACGACAACATTATTTGCGATTAAAATTGCCAGAAACTTATCAAAATTTGGTTAATTTAGAAGTTGCTGAAGATTATACTATGGGTTATGCTAGTCATTTTGGATTTAGAGCTGGAACGTGTACTCCGTTTTATTTTTACGATTTAGATTTTGAAATACAAATTCCGTTAAAGGTCTTCCCATTTGCTGTTATGGATGGCACATTAAAAGATTATTTAAATTTTACGGCAAAAAAATCATACGATACCATTTTAAAACTTGCTAGCGAAGTAAAAAAGGTAAACGGAACATTTATAACGCTTTTTCATAATGAATCGATAAGTGGTACTGGGCGATGGAAATCGTGGAATAAAATATATGAAAATGTGTTAAGAGAATTATCCAATAAATAAATTTTTTTGAGCTTACTTAATGATAAAATATCTGTTACATAATGAAATAGATTTTGTTAAATACGACCAATGTATTTTTGAATCTAAAAATTCATTAATCTATGGATATAGTTGGTATTTAAATTGCGTTGCTCCAAATTGGGATGTTATCGTTTTAAATAATTATGAAGCTGTAATGCCTTTACCTAATCGAAAAAAATATGGTATAAATTATATTTTTCAACCATCTTGGGTTCAGCAGTTAGGTGTGTTTTCAAAAGATATTATTGATAAAAATTTGATTAATAATTTTTTAAATGCTATTCCTAAAAAATTCAAACTGATTGATATTAATTTTAATTCAGAAAACCGCTTCAAACATAAAAATTTATCTCCAAAAGATAATTTTATTTTAAACCTTAATAATTCGTACAAAAAAATTAGATTAAATTTTTCGCAAGGGAGAAAGTCGAATATTAATCAAGCCAAACGATTTGAATTAAAAATTGAAGAGTATAATGAAATAGACTCCTTAATTGAAGTATTTGTAAATAATAAAGGAAAAGAAATTGGAAATTTAATATTTAATTTTGAATCTTTAAAAACGTTAGTTCATAGTTTACAATTAGCTAATAAGGTAAAAATATTATATGTAAAAAGTCAAAAAGATGAATTACTAGGAGGTGCAATATTTATTTTTGACAAAAATAGAATAACTTATTTATTTTCTGCTTTAAAAAAGGAAGGAAGAAAAAAGCAAGCTATGTCATTTTTAATTAATTACATAATAGAAAGCAATACTAATTCAAAATTAATTTTTGATTTTGAAGGTTCAGTAATTAATGAAATAGCTCAATTTTTTAAAAGTTTTGGGGCAACAAAAGAAGTTTATTATAATTTTAATCATAAGAGATTTATTTAATATTTTTATAATAAAAGTAGAATAATGCAACTGATAAAATGGATGTTAACCACATAATAATTGATGATGTAATTGTAGCTCCAAGAATACCATACTTAGGAATTAAAATATAGTTTGAAATTAGGTTGACTATAATTGCAAATAAAGAAATCCAATAATTGATTGTTGCTTTGCCAATTACTGATAATAAATTTCCAAATAAACCTCTTAAAATTAAAATAGAACTAATTCCAATCATTAATACTCTAAATGATTGTTTAAAGATTACAAATTCTTCACCAAAAAAACCTAAAATTAGATTAGTAAAAAGAAAAGTAATAATTAGTAATGCAATACTAATTATAGCAAACAATAGAATATAATTCTTTATATACTTATTAATATAAATTTTATCTGAATAATTTTTTGTTAAACTAACAAAATCTGTTGTTAATATCGCTCTAGGTAAAAATAAAATACTAAACGGAATTATGGAGATATACTTGTAAATAGTTACCATTTCAGGATTAAGTAATATGTTGCCAATTAGTATAATATCTAATACAATTAGTAATTGAGATGTAACATTAGATAAGCCAGTAAAAAAACTATATTTCCAAAAAGAAAAACTAGGTTTTTGAAAAGCGTTTGAAAATTTTAAGGGTTTTTTAATTCTGTTCAAAAAGATAAAAAATGTTATTAACGGAACTATAATTATTGCTGCTAAATATCCTTTTTCTTTGAAAAAATAGGCTCCTAAAAAAACAAATACAACCAATAAAACATTATAAGTGATTTCAATTTTAGCAAATATTTGGTTTTGATTTAGTATTCGAAAAAAAACTTTTAAACTTTCTAATAAGAATAAAGTTAATATGGATAACGAAATTGTAATTAAATAAGGCTGAACATCGTTTAATTTATTACTTAATATTGGACTTAAAATAAAAATAAGAACAATTAATAGAATTGAATATAAGCTTCCTCTTTTTAGTATAAAGTAAAATAATTGGTATTTTTCATTTTCGGTATTCAATAAAGCACCATATCTTAAAAGACCTTGTGGCGCTCCAAACCCACTTATTGGAATTATAAAAGAAATTATATTAACCGCATATATTACCAATCCTAATTCAAAACTAGGGATAAATTGTAATGCAATCCACGATGCAAAAAAAGACAATATTCTTGCAATAATAGTTGAAGTTAAAATGTTTAACCCACTTCTATTATGAAAATCAATAAAAAAAAGTTTTAAACTCTTCATTCTTGATTTAAATTTAAGGATTTATAATATAGGTTTGAAAACTCGTTACTTATTTTTTTTTTACTAAAATTATCGCTAGCGTATTGATGCATTTCTTTTTTTAATAAATTTTCACTTTTTTTATTTAATTTTATTAAGGAATTCAGTAATTTTTTTTCATCTTTAATTGGAATTAAATCTCCAAAACTATCTGGAAAAAACTCATTAATCCCTCCAACATCTGTTGATATTACTTTTGTGCCACAAGCAAATGCTTCTAAAATTACACAGGGTAAATTTTCATAATTGCTAAATAATATTAAGATATCTGATTTTTGTAAATATTCAGGAACTTGGTGATGAGGTATCTGATCAAATAATTTAATAATTTTTGGATTGATTTTTAATGAAATTATTAATTCTTTATATTTATTCGAGTTTTCGCCTATCAAATAAAATAAAAAATTAGGAATATGATTTTGTAATTTAGATATTACATTTAAAATACCAGTTACGTTTTTATGAGAATCTAATAAACTTGAAAGATGAATAAGAGTTAGGGTTTTGTTATCTTTTTTTATTGGAATAAACATTTCGATATCTACAACATTTGGAATAGAGTAATAATTTCCAGCCAATCCAATTTTAAGCATATTATTTGCTAAATTATCACTTACTGGGCATACAAAAGATGCTTGATTTGTAATAATTTTTGAAATCAATAATTCTGTTTTACTAATCTTATTTGCTCCCTCATTTAAATATCCCGTAAAGTGCTCACTAATAATAAAAGGTTTTGATTTAAATATTTTTAACCAAACAGCAACTATTCCTACAGGAAATAATCTATTTACATGAACCATATCAAATTTACCACTTAAATAAATCAATTTTTTATAGGCTTTAAAAAAAATAATTTGTTTTGTTATTGTTAGCTTACTAGGTTTTAAGTAAAAAATAAGTGTTCTAACACCATTTAAATAAAAATCATCAATTTCATTATCTTTATTTTCGTGATCTGTAATTGCATGAACTGCAGTTACTTGATGATTTCTAGCAACCGCCTCAGCATGTCTTTGTATAAAATCACCGTTATTAGGTAAAACTTTTGAGGGATACCAGCTATTTAAAAATAAAATATGTAGCTTCTTTTTCGTCAATTTATTTGGTTAAATTAGTAAGCTAAAATAAAACACTTTTATTAAAAAGACACTAATGAACATAAAACATATATTTTTTGACTTAGATCACACTTTATGGGATTTTGAAACAAACTCAAATAAAACATTTGAATATATTTTTCAAAAGAATAAAGTATGCATTGAAATTAATGATTTTATTAAAATATATAAACCAATTAATGAAAAGTATTGGAAATTATATAGAGAAGATAAAGTTACAAAAATTGAATTGCGCTATTCTAGATTAAAAGAAACATTCGACCATTTACAGTATTCTATTGACAATGAAACCATTCACTTGTTATCTGAAAAATATATTGAATTTCTACCAAAGTATAATGCACTTTTAGATGGAACTATTGAACTATTAGAATATTTAAAGCCTAAATATGAAATGCATATTATTACAAATGGGTTTGAAGAAGTACAATATAAAAAAATGAAAAACTCATTTATTTTACCTTATTTTAATCATGTAATTTCTTCTGAAAGAGTTGGAGTAAAAAAGCCCAATCCAAAGATATTTCATTTTGCATTAAAAATATCTGGAGCAAAACCAGAAGAAAGTATGATGATTGGTGATAATTTTGAAGCAGATATTTTAGGAGCTAAAAACATAGGAATGTATACTGTTTTTTGTCAATTTAATAAAAAAAACACTTCTAAAGAAGGATTAACCATTTCAAAATTAAGTCAGATAAAACAATACCTGTAATAGGTTATTTATTGAGTTTCAAAAAAAACTGTATATTTAACTTTTTAAAATAAAAAATTGCTAGAAATTCCCCAAATATGACGCATAAACTTTGTTTATACCTGTCTTTTATTTTTTTATTTGTAAATTCTTACGCACAAAATAAACAAATACTTTATGGTTTTGATCAATTGCCTCAAACTTTACTATTAAATCCAGGTGCTGAAGTAGATTATAATAAGCATATAGCTGTACCCTTTTCAAATTTACATGTTCAAGTAGGAGCTACAAATAGCAGAATTACATATAATAATATTTTCGCTTCGGCTAGTGGTTTGACAGAATCTGTACGAAATGTATATAATCAAAATTTGAGCAATAATGATTACTTTTTATTCAATCAACGACTTGAGATTATCAATGCAGGATTTAGATTAAAAAACCCAAAATACTATCTGAGTTTTGGTATGTATGAAGAAATAGACGCTTTTTCTTTGTACCCAAAAGAAGTTACTCAATTATTTTATGAAGGAAATGATAAAAATGGTGATGGAATACCAGAATTCGAACAAACAACCAATTTTAATAATATAAATTATGCGGTAGAATTTATAGGAGTTTTTCATATTGGAATTACCAAAAAAATTAATGATAAACTAAATGTTGGAGTAAGGTTTAAAATTCTTTCTGGATCATTAAATTTTAATTCCAAAAAAAATACAGCTAATTATGATTTGAGTGAATCTAATACTGGGTTCGATCACAATTTTAATAATGTAAACATGATTATAAATTCTTCAGGATTTCTTAACAATTCTGGCAAAGGTTTTGGAGGGAATCTTACAAGTAATTTGGGAGGTTTGTTTTTTGGTAATCGTAACTTCGGGTTAGGATTAGATTTGGGAGCTACATATCATATTTCAAACGAAATTACTATTACAGCTAGTGTTCTTGATTTAGATTACATACGTTATTCAAATGAAATTGTTAGTTATAAATTTGCAGAAAAATTTGTTTTGAATGATGATTCCTTTTACAACCCAACAACTGGGAATGAAGGTCGTTATTGGGAAGATAAACTGGGTGCTTTTTATAATCTTAATGAAATACCTATTGACACCATACAATCTGGATATAACTCTTACCGCTCACCAAAAATAAATACCTCAGTAAAATACACTTTCAATAATAAAAGAAAAGCAAATAAACCTGTTTTTAGAGATGTTAGATGTCAAGAATGTTTATCAAATGGTGCAGTTCTAACAAGTGAATTAGGTATTCATACTTATACCATTTTTAGACCTAATAAAATGGGATGGGCAGTTACAGCATTTTACTCACGAGAATTAACGAGGTACCTTAATACAAAGATTACTTATACCTATGATAATTTTTCGGCAAAAAACATTGGATTTGGACTGTCAACTCACTTTAAAAAATTTAATTTTTATGCAACTGCCGATAATTTATTAAATTTACCTAAATTGAAAGACAGTAATTATCAATCCTTTCAGTTGGGTATGAACTTTATGTTTGAATAATTTTAAAATCAATAAAATGAAAATAATAATATTAAGTACTTTAATTTTAATAATGTATGTTTCTGTGAGTTTTGCACAAAGCGAACTTAATGCTTATAAATATGTTATTGTTCCTAAAAAGTATGATTTCCTGAAAGGTGAAGAAAATAAATATGAGTTAAATTCTTTAACTAAATTCTTATTTGCAAAAAAAGGATTTACTGCTTTGTTTGAAAATCAAAATTATCCTGCAGATTTAATAGGAAATCTATGTTTGGCACTCTTCGCAGATGTAAATAATGATTCTAGTATGTTTACAACCAAATTAACCATTGAATTAAGAGATTGCTATAACAAAGTAATATTTACTACGATAGAAGGTAAAAGTAAAGAAAAAGAATATGATAAAGCTTATCACGAAGCATTGAGAGAAGCCTTTATTTCTATTGAAAGGTTGGATGCATATAGTTATAATTCAAAAGCTATAGCCAATAAGCCATCTATTTCACAAATAGCTACCTTAAAAAATGTGGTAGAAAATGTAGAGAAAGTAGCGCAATCAAAATCAATCCCAAAGAATCAACTAAAAACGCTTGTTGAAGAAGTAGATCAACCCAAAGTTATTATTCAAAAACCAACACCAGCTACAGTACCAATGGTAAATGTAAAACAACCTAAAAAAGAAATTAAGAATAAAAAATTCATTGCCAAGTCATATAAAAATGATAATATATCCTTCTTTTTAGTTGAACAAAATAATAGTTTAGTTGCTTATGTAAGTGAGAGTAAAACAGATGTTTACCAAAAAGGAGAAATGATAGGAACATTATTAAAAACATCAATACCAAATGTTTACCGTGTTATATGGAAAAATGAAGTAGGTGAAAATAAAGAAACTACTGGCTATTTTGATGAAACAGGTAATTTGAAAATTGATGTAAATCGAGATGGAAAAATAGAAATTATTATTTTTGAAGTCGAAAAATAGGTTAATGTAAATTCGATTTAAAAGAAATATATTTTATTGATTATTAGTGACAAAATGAGTTTTTAGACCCTACCTTAAATTAAGGGTGTGTAAATTAATAGTCATATTTATCTTTCCAGCGTTTTTTTAACAGCTCCCTAAAACTATTCTCTCGATTATTATTTCCTGGATTATAAATTTTGGTATTTTCAATTTTTTTAGGTAAAAATTCTTCGTCAATAAAATTGTTTTGATAGCCATGAGCATACTTATAATCCTTGCCGTAATCTAATTCTTTCATTAATTTAGTTGGCGCATTTCTTAAATGTAATGGAACCGATAAGTCTCCAGTATCTTGTACCAGCTGTTGTGCTTTTCCTATGGCTTCATAAGAAGCATTGCTTTTGTCAGAATTTGCTAAATAAATGGCACATTGACTTAATATAATTCTTGATTCTGGATTGCCAATAACCGACACAGCTTGAAAAGTATTATTAGCTAAAATCAATGCTGTTGGATTTGCATTACCAATATCCTCCGAAGCAAGAATTAGCAATCGCCTTGCAATAAATTTAACATCCTCACCACCTTCAATCATTCTAGCTAACCAATAAACCGCACCATTTGGATCACTTCCTCGTATAGATTTAATAAATGCCGAAATAATATCATAATGTTGCTCTCCAGTTTTATCATATCTAGCAATATTTTTTTGAACCTTTTGCAATACCAAATCATTGGTAATTTCTATGGGTTCATTTTCTGAAGAAACAATTAGTTCAAAAATATTTAAAAGTTTGCGAGCATCTCCTCCTGATAGTTGAATTAAAGCATTGGTTTCCTTTATAGTAATATTTTTTTTTGCGATAAAATCATCTTTTTCTAAAGCTCTGTCTAGTAAAGCAATTAAATCTGCTTTATCAAAAGCATTTAATATATATACTTGACAACGTGATAAAAGAGCAGGAATAACTTCAAAACTGGGGTTTTCTGTAGTTGCACCAATTAGTGTAACCCAGCCTTTTTCTACAGCACCAAGTAATGAGTCTTGTTGTGATTTGCTAAAGCGATGAATTTCATCAATAAATAAAATAGGATTTTTGCTAGTAAATAAACCACCGCTATTTTTTGCCTTTTGAATGATATCTCTAATGTCTTTTACTCCTGAATTTATTGCACTGAGTGAATAAAATGGTCTTTCAGATTCTTTAGCAATAATATTAGCCAAAGTTGTTTTTCCAATACCTGGAGGTCCCCATAATATTAATGAAGGGATGATGCCTTGTTTAATATGATTGGTTAATGCGCCATTTTTTCCAACCAAATGTTGCTGACTGATATAGTCATCTAATGATTTAGGGCGAATTCTTTCGGCTAAAGGTTCATTCATAGTGTAAAAGTAAAGTTAAAAATTTGAAATACAAAGCTAGAGGTACTAAGTTGCAGGGCAAACTCATATTTTTTTATATTTTCTGATACCCAGCCAGTTATGTTTTTTAATTTTTCCAGCTATTTTAATTTTTAAAAAAAAGTAAGAGTATGAGTTTTACTCACTCGGTGAGCAGAGCAAACTCACACTTTTTTAAGTTATTTCTCACAATAATTAACTGATTAATAGCTTGTTAAGTTGTATTATACTGATAATCAATAATTTAACTCAATGAGTAAACAGAATAAGTTAGTCAGTATTTTTAACCAAGTAGAAGACCCTAGAAGCCATATAAAAAACTCAGCACTTAACAGTATAAAAACATCCTTTAATCACTAACTTTGAATTTAATGAATAATCAATTTAAATTTTCACCAGTACTCTTAGCAATTCCGCTGTATTTCGTTTTGTTATTATGGATTGTTTATTGGGTTGAAGTAAAATATGGATATAATTTTAATAAATATGGTATCTACCCTAGAGATTTAAAAGGTTTGAGAGGTATCATTTTATCTCCATTTATTCACGGAGATATTAAGCATCTGTATCATAATTCTATACCTCTTTTTGTATTATTTTTTAGCTTGTATTATTTTTATCGTGAAATAGCAATAAAAATATTTATTTACGGAACTCTATTAACTGGCTTATTAACTTGGAGTTTTGCTAGAAAGTCTTTTCATATTGGAGCAAGCGGAATAATTTATATGCTATTTAGTTTTATATTTTTTAGTGGTATTATTAGAAAAAATTATCGATTAATAGCAGTTTCACTCCTAGTTATTTTCCTATACGGAAGTATGGTTTGGTATTTATTACCTGTAAAAGAAGATGTTTCATGGGAAGGACACTTATCTGGGTTTATTATAGGTGTGATTGTTGCATTTTTTTACAGAAAAAGAGGTTCTCAAAAATTTAAATATAATTGGGAAAAAGAAGACTATCAACCCGATGATTTTGATAAAATGTTTGATGAAAATGGAAATTTTAATCCTTCAATTGAAGAGGAATAGTTTGTTTTGTATTTTAGTCTTTTACCTCCTTTGTCTAACTATTTCATACAATGCAACCCCGCAAGCTACAGAAACATTTAAAGATTCAATCTCTCCTAATAGAGGTAGTTTGCCTTTAGCATCGGCAATTTTTAATACGGAAGAAGAAATTCCTTTATGTTCAGAACCCATAACCAGAGCAGTTGGTTTTTTAAAATCAATACCATATAGGGAAGTATTCGTTTTTTCAGTTATACCTACAATTTGTATCTCAACAGCTTTTAATTGATATATGGCATCCAAGAGGTGATTTACCTTGCAAATAGGTACTTTAAATGCTGCACCAGCAGATGTTTTTATAGATTCTGAATTAACTGGAGCACTACCATGAGTGGGAATTATAATTCCGTTAACACCAGTACATTCGGCAGTACGAATAATTGCACCTAAATTACGAACATCGCTAATTTGGTCAAGCAGTAAAAATAAAGGTGTTTTATTGTTATCTAAAACCTTTTCAATCAACTCTTCTAAATTAGTAAAAGAGATAGAAGAAATTTTGGCAACAGCACCTTGATGATTTTTATTTTTTGAAAGATTATTTAGTTTCTCAATAGGCACATAGCTGGAAGAAATTTTATTTTCTTTTATTAGTGCATTAAGCTCTAAAGCTAAAACTCCTTTTATTTCTTTTTGTAAATAAATTTTTTCAATTTCTTGACTGGCATTTATTGCTTCTATAATGGCTCGTAAACCAAATACTTTAGTAGATGTATTTTCCATATAACAAAGATAAGTGGAATAAAGATATTTTGGCGGGTATTTATAAAAAACCATCCGTCAACCGACGGATGGAATGAATATATAATAAGTGTCTAATCTAAATTATATATTTATTTAAAACTTAAGAAATAAATACTTCTTCTATACTAATTCACTTCATTATTTCACATAAATTGTGCCAGTATTGTGAATTATTTTTTTATGAATTTATTGGGTTAAAATTTAACCTTCATTAACAAAAATAGGATGATTATTAAAATATGATGTAAGGTTGATATAGTTAATAATTTCACACCATGATTATTAACCTTATTCGAAATTGTAAAAATAACCACCTAAAATATTTTAGGCGGTTATTATTTCAAATTAACGAAATTTTTAATTTGTTTAATATATTATTTTTCAAACCACATAGGCTGATCCAATTCTGGTAGGGTTGTTGGGGCATTAGGGTTTGAGGTTATTTCACTTAAAGGAACTTGATACCTTCGAATTGTCGTATTCAGTACAGCTCCAACTGGTAATTCAAAATTAGGTGTTTTATTTCTCCTCCAGTTTGTCCAAGCGGCGAGCCCTCGAGTAAAGTTTGATACATAAATTTCTTCATGTATTTTCTTCATAGCTGTTGCCATATCGTCACCTGCTAAAGTGGCTTTTGGTGAAGCCATAAATGTTGTTTTATCTGCATCTAAAATTTCGCCAGCACTTCCATCGTAAAAATCAAGTGAGGTTTGAATACCTGCTTTATAATGTGCGTCAGCATCACCAGTTATCCATCCTTGTAATACTGCTTCAGCTAAATAAAAATGAGTTTCTGCGGCTGTTGCATAAATATCAGGCATTGTAGGGTTCATTATTTTTAAACTTACAGAAGAAATTCCTGCAGAACTAAAAACGCCTTGTTGTTGACCTATGTAGGCTCCATTAACATCATCAAAATAAGTAGCTCTTCTTGGGTCGTCAGAAGTATTCATAATATCAACCAAAGCAATACCTGCGCCCCAAAAGTCATTAACTCCACCCGCAAATCTATCTATGGTTCTCCAAATTGGATTTTCATTCCCTGATGTATCTATAAAGTCAAGCTTTGCTACAAATTCATTGGATGTGATCAGTGGTTGATTTGCCGTATTTTGAATTTCAGAAGCTACTGATGGATCGACATTAGCAATTATCATTAGGATTCTTAATTTTAAAGAATTAGCAAAACGAATCCAACTCTCTCTATCACCTCCATAAAGAAGATCGCCATCAACAATTATTTCTGTTGGGTTAGCTAGATTTACAAGAGCTTCGTCTAATAATACCACCATGCCTCTTAAAGCTTCTTCTTGGGTATCAAAATTTGGATTTGGAAATTCATTCACATTCTGGGCTTCACTAAACGGAATATCACCAAAAATTTGCGTTAAGTTTAAAAATATAAATGCCTCAATAACCTTTGCTTGACCTATAATATTGGTTGCAGTTGGATTGTTAGTTTCCGTTAAAATGCGCATTTGTTGTAAATTACGTAACCCATTGGTAAAATAACCTACCCAAATATTGTTTGTTGTATTAGGGCTAATTGTATACCTCTCAGGGTTTACAAAAACACCAAAACCTACAATGGTTGACCATTGTTGTGCTTGCATGTTGATTGCATTTGATTCAACTGTTCTCTGTGCAGAAATACCGGAAAGGAAAACCTGAGGGAACAATAGTCCCGGTTCGATTTTAATTGCTGCTAATGGATCAGAATTAATTCCTTCAATACTATCTGAACATCCTGATAAAAGTAGAACAAAGATGAACATTATACTTACGTGTTTTATTATATATTTTTTCATTTCTTAAAAATTTGCAATTATGTTAAAACCTAAACTTCTGGTAGTTGGAATGCCACCTCTTTCAATACCATCTAATTGACTAGCTGAACCACCTAATCCAGATTCAGGATCAATATGTGGAATAACTGTATTGAACATTGCTAAATTCCTACCTTGCAATGCTATTTGTAATCCTTTAATGGATGTTTTCTCTAGAACTGATGACGGAAATGTATAAGAAATACTTAATTCTCTCCATTTAACAAATGTGGCATCAAAAACATTTCCTTCAACTATACTTGCGTTTGAATACCCACCCCAATAGTCTTGAACAGAAGATACTTCAGTTGTATTTGGAATAGCAGGTGTACCATTACCACCCGGCTGTGTAAATGTATTAGGATCTACAAATGTTGTACGATCTAAAGTTTCAGCGGCTAATCCAGCTCTTCTCAAAGAACCAACGGTATTAGAAAATACTTTACCGCCTTCTCTATAATCAAAAGTAGTTGACAAAGTCCAACCTCTAAAAGTAAAAGTAGAAGTGAGGCCCATGATAAAATCAGGGGCAATTTGACCTAAATTTTCAGAATCACCAATTTGACGAATCCCATCATCATCTACCAATATCTGATTGTCAATATCATTGCCATCAGCATCTTTGGCTCTACGCCATTTCGGACCAAATAACTGTAAAGCCTCTCCTTCAACAGCTCTAACAGCAATGCCGTTAAAACCAGTTGCTAAATTAAGAGAAGGTAAATCACCTAAATCTTCTACTCTAAAATCATTTTTAGTAAAATTATAAGCAATGTCCCAGTTAAAATCATTAATCTGTAACACTTTGGCATTTAATTGAAGTTCGAAACCTTTATTACTCACTTCGGCTACATTTGTTAAAAATGAGCTAAAACCTGTAGATTGAGGCGTTGGAACAAAAATAATATCGTCAGTAGTTCTATTCATGTAATATGTTGCGTCTATGGTAATTCGATTGTTTAAAAAACCAAATTCGGCACCAAATTCAATATTTTCTTGATTGGACGGTTTTAAATTTTGATTGGTTAAGGAGTCATCAGAGTTAAAAGCTAATTGCCCATCGAATGGGAAAGTACCACCAGTACCAAATTGCCCAAACCACGCAGAATCAGGATTGAAGGTGAAATCTAATAAAAAAGGGCCGGTATCACCACCAACATTTGCCCAACTTCCTCTTAATTTACCATAATTAAAGAAATCACTCTCTATATTAAAGGCATCTGTAAATACCCAACTTAAAGAAACGGAAGGGTAAAAGAAGCTATTATTAGCTACGGGTAAAGTTGACGAAACATCATTTCTACCAGTTGCGTTTAAAATCAACCAATTTTTATAATTTGGATGTAGTAATTTCAGTAGGTTACCGAGTAAAATCACACAGAGGTGTACATTTTAGAAAATGGGCAACAGCACTTATCAAAGAATACCTGATAAAAGGCTTTGCAATGAATGATGAATTGCTAAAACAAG
>JAKITG010000191.1 GCA_021648195.1 Flavobacteriaceae bacterium
CACTCCTGCTTCGCAGTCGTTAGATACCAAGTTGCAGGAGCAAACACTCTTTTCCACTCTCTCGTCCCAGTCTCGCAAACTTCGTTTGCTATACTGTCACTCTGAGTGTAGCTCAGCACTGCCGTTAGGTACCAACTCACACACCTTTGCTTAAAGCTAAAAAATCATTAAGATTTTCATACTCTACATGTAGAGCATGAAACTTTAAAAGTTGTATACAAAAACAAACCTGAAAATTCATCTCAAAGAAAAGCTTACAAAGTTCACTCAAAGTAAAAACTCTAAAAAACTGACAAGCTAAACTGACTTCCGTTGTAAGTGCATATACTAAAAGAACAAAGTTACATAACAAAAAGTTGGAGAGGAAATAAGTTACCCAGCAACTTTTTTTAAGCTATAATTGTAAAACAAAAAAGCAGATGTCAAAAGTTGAAAAATACTAAAAGGGTAACTTATTTCTCAACATCGCCGTTATACTATTCCACACTAAGTATTAAATATTAATATAGGAGTAAATAATCTATGAAAGATAAAACCTTAAAAATATACGGTGTTGAAAATGTAGGTGGAGTTTATATTGACAAAGGTGTAAATATAAATTTTCATAGAAACAATTTTATTAAAATCATTTTATCTCAAAAAGAAAATTTCTATATTACACTAAAAAACCAAGTCAAACAACCATATCAAGCTATACTTATTCAAAGTAATCTGCTTCATAAATTAGAGGGGTCTGATAAAGATAGCATTATTATAATTTATATTGATGCATACTGTTTTAATGGGATGAGATTAAAAGATAGACAAGACTTACTTAAAAAGCTTCATATAGAGAATTTTGCCATATTGTTGGATGAGTTTTATAACTTAGAAAAAAAAGAACAAATTGATGAAGAATTTATAAAATATTTTATAAATAGTATTATTGATACTATCTGCAAAGATAATCAATCTATAAATAGTATGGATAATCGTATTGAAAAAAGTTTAAAATATATTGACCAAAATGGATTTATATCGATTAAAAATGTCTCAGATTATATCAATTTATCCCCAAGCTATTTTGCATCTTTATTTAAAAAAGAAACAGGCTTAACTTTTAGAAAATATCTATTGTATAAAAAACTTATGGGTTCACTAAAGGCTCTACACAATAAAGAAAATTTTACTTCTTCTGCTTATGAAGGCGGCTTTAGTGACCAATCACATTTTATCAGAACTTTTAAAAAAACCTTTGGCATGATTCCTTCTATATTTAAAAAATAGTCAGTTTATTCAATTTTTAATTTCTAATCTTTATTATACTTTTATAACTAAAATATAAAGGTAAAAAATGGAAACGATTCTTTCAATAAAAAATATAACGGTTGTTGGTAAATCTGGTAGTGGAATTATAAAAATCTATAATAAAATTATTAACTCAATGGACGAATCTACTTTGGCTAAATCTATAAGTGTTTTAAAGGCAAAGAGATAAAATGAATACAAATAATAATAAAATTGGTTTTATAGAATTTCATAATGTAAGTAAATTTTTTAAAACAGCTGAAAAGCAAACCGAAGTTCTAAAAAACATAAACCTTACAATTAATAAGGGTGAATATCTTGGAATAGTAGGAAAATCAGGAAGTGGCAAATCAACTTTGCTGAATATGCTAACGGCAATTGACTACCCTACATCGGGAGATGTAATTATAAACGGTGAAGTTATAAATAATTTAAACGAAACACAATCCGCTGTTTGGCGCGGAAAAAATACTGGTATTATTTTTCAATTTTTCCAACTAATACCTACGCTTACAATATCTGAAAATATTTTACTGGCTATGGAATTTGTGAATATCATTCCCAAAAAAGAGTAGAGAATTTACTCTCTCAAGTAGATATTTTAAGTCATAAAGATAAAATGCCCGCTTCATTATCCGGTGGCGAACAACAAAGGGCTGCTATAGCAAGAGCTTTGGCAAATAATCCTGATATTATTGTAGCAGACGAACCAACAGGCAATCTGGATAGTAAAATGTCAGAAGAAATTCATCAGTTATTAAAGGAACTCACCGATGCTGGGAAAACGGTGATAGTTGTATCGCATGAAAATAATGCCAAAGAAAGATATGACCGTGTTATTTCACTATCAGACGGCAAAATAAAATTATGAACATGAAATTCACAAAAGTATTACGGGACTTAACAATAAACCCAAAACGCACGATACTTGTAGTATTTGCATTATTTATGGGTATTTGGGGAGCAGGAACGGTATCGGTTTCCTATTATATACTTACTAAAGATTTGAATACTAATTTTCAAAAAACTTCTCCTGCACATCTGATATTAAAATCAGATAATTTAAGCAAATTAAATTTAAAAGAATTTATAGAGAAACCGGAAATAGAAAATGCAGAGTTTAGAGATTTTTCTTTTGAAAGAATTGAAGTAAATCCTGATGTTTGGATTCCTTTATTTTTATATGGAGTTGAAAGTTTTGAAAATGCAAGTGTAGCAAAAATATTTAACCAAACAGGAAAGTTAACTCCAAAAAAAGGAAGTATATCGTTTGAACGTGACGGTAAAAATATATCAAATATTGATATTGGTTCCATACCACGCGTAAGAATAGGTAACAAAGTGATAAATGTTCCCGTGAGCAGCATCTGTTTTGACCCTGCACAAGCACCCGCAACGCAAGACCACATGATTTACGCATATACAGATAAAAATACATATTCTGAAATTACCGGTAAGGAAACTAATAAAAGATTAATTATTCGATTAAATGAAGTGTATTCTCAAAATGATGTAAAAAATGTATCAGAAAAATTGATACAGCAATTTGAGAGGAAAGGAATTTATGTCAATAAAGTTGACATTCCGCTGTTTAACGAACATCCGCATCAATGGCAGTTAAATACAATCTTATTTGTTATAGGAATAATAGGTTTTCTTGCTTTTCTTATGGGAGCAGTTTTGGTTTCGCAATTAATGAAATCAATAATGGCGAATCAAGTCAGACAAATAGGAATTGAACCCTCTGAACAAGCCAGCTGATTCTTCTTGATTTTGATATTCTAGCATTTTAAAAATTCACTTTCAATTTTGAAGTGATTTTTTAGACTATTTTTCTATTTTTTACTGATTTGTATCGC
>JAKITG010000192.1 GCA_021648195.1 Flavobacteriaceae bacterium
AGCCTAAGCAAATTATAAATTCATTAAACCCATGTGCTTGATACATTTTCATAATATGCCAAAGTATTGGTTTACCCCCAATTTCTATCATGGGCTTGGGCTTAAGGTGCGACTCCTCAGAGATTCTTGAACCGAGTCCTCCAGCTAATATTACTACTTTCATCTAATTTGTAGATTAATGTTTGTGCTAAACTATAAAATATTATACTAATTATCTATTGCACTATAGTACATCTTGTAATAGGAATCAATGAATTTGTTATAGTCGAATTTTGAAGAATTTTCATATACCTTATTCGACATTTTTAATCTGTCTTTTTCTGATACATTGATTAGTTGTATAAGGTTTTCTAAGAGATTACTTTTATCCACTTTGTTGTCTTTCATTTTTATGAAAGTGTTATTTTTTCCAAGCATTTTAGTTAAAGCGCCAACGGGTGTAGTCAGTACAGGAATTCGTGAATTTATATATTCGATAATACTAAAAGGCATTTCTTCATGATAGGAAGGTAGTAGTCCAAATGTTATTTTTTCAGGTAATTCCTTGCTATTTAATTTAATAAAGGGTCTGATTTTCTTGTCAAAAACACTCATGACAGATTCATCACTACAATTGATCTGCAACTCACATTTCTGCGGAAATAAATTTATCTTGTAAAGTTTGTAAAAGGAGTATGCTAATTCTTTCCATCCTTTATCCATATTTAATCTAGCAGTCATATGAAAAACGGGATTTGGAGAATTTTTAAAAGAGTATAGTCTCCTTGATAATGCATTATTGATTCTTATAATTTTTTGTTGAGGAATTATTTTCGCTAGAGTGTTTAAGGTGGTGTCAGATAATAACACCACACCTTTAGAGTTTAATAATACAAAATCTAACAACTTTTTATGCTTATCCTTGTCCAATTTATATTGGCCATGAAAAGTATTTACAAAGTAAATTCTGCTACCTTTATAATAGAGATTCTGTAATAAAGTATCTCCCAAGATTGAATTGCTATGGACTATATCAAAAGAATTATTATAGATATATTTGTTAAAATGTTTTTTTATTGTGTACCAACGAAAATTATTTTTCTTTGAAATATTGTTTTTTCTAATCAGAGTGGTGATTTTATTCACAATCTTAATTAGAATTGGAGAAGATGAATAAGATATTATTTCATTTTGATTAATATAACTAGAATAAACTGCTGGAATAGAATTGAGCTCCGGGTAAATGCAATACACTTTTATTTCAATATTTTTCTTTTTAAGTCCCTTTACAAGTTCATAAACAAAAGTTTGAATCCCTCCTATTCCAAGCCTATCTGTAATTATTAAAACTTTCATTTTTTTGTTGCCACAATGGCAATAAATGGACTAGAAAAAAAACTGTTTTTAGGGAGTATTCTACTAGTTGCCCAAGTCGTATTTTTTACTAAGTTATTAATTGATTTAATAAATGGATTTTTAACATCTTCATACCAATAGTCAAAATACCCTACTGGACCACTATAGTTTATGGTAAATCCATTCTCAATAATATGTTCAGCCCATTTTTTGGGGTTCATTGAATCTGGGTTATGTCTTAAAAAATTTTTATTGTCTAGAGTACGATGTAAAATTTTTTGTATTCCATAATTAAAATTTGGGGCTGTAATGATCAGTGTTCCTCCTTTATTAACTAGGTTGCAATGTAATCTAATTACCTCTTTAAGATTCAAAAAGTGTTCTATAAAGCCTCCTGAAAACACTAAATCATATTTTTTTTTTGGTTTAAATTTTAGAAAATCTTCATTAAAGAAATCGCCAATCGAGTAATTTTTATTGAGCAGGCTTCCAATGATGGCTTGTTTATAGCCAGAAACAAAGTCAATTCCGTTTAGTTCATAATTTAAGTCTCCAAAAACGGGCAAAAACCTGCCTGGGTATGCACCGATTTCAATACAGGTTTTATCAATACCTGAAGGAGTATGTTCTTCTATGAATTGTCTTAACTGATGATTTTTAGGAATAGTTTGAATGGATGTCCTTTTTTTTACCAACTCCCAATATCCTTTGTCTGTTAAGTAGGTCATTTAGAAACTAATAGGTTGGATGTTGGATAAAGAATAACATCTTCTCTTATAGTATCAGGTAGTCCTATAGAGGATGGTTCTACGCTCAGCCAGTTTTCTATCATATAAAAATAGTTGCTGTCATTTCGCTTTTTAAAGCCAATGTCAAAGTATGTCATTCTTGGAAGAAGCCCTGGGTTTTGAATTTTAATAATAAGTTTATTTTTACCCTTCGCAGGATTAAATTTTAGGTTATTCGATTCGGATTGAATCGTAAATATTTTTTGCCTCATCCAATTATAAGCAGTTATATCTATATCAATTTCTTCATCAATTAGGCTGTTTTTTATTTGAATTCTTAAATAGGACCCAACTCTCCATTCATCTTCATTGTCAAATTGATATTTAAGTTTGAATCCTTGTTTTTCATAGTGCTTGGTAGGATTTGTCAGGTAGTTTAAAATAACCTTCTCTATACTTGATGCTACTTTAATTGCTCCGTCTTGCAATAACAATCCTTTTGAGCACAAATTTTGAACAGCTCCCAAATTATGGCTTACAAAAATAACAGTTCGTCCTTCATTTTTGCTAACGTCATCCATCTTGCCTAGGCATTTTTTTTGGAACTCTGCATCGCCTACAGCTAGTACTTCATCTACAATCAGTATTTCGGGCTCTAGGTGGGCGGCTACAGAAAAAGCTAACCGTACTTTCATTCCGCTGCTGTAGTGTTTTACGGGGGTATCTATAAATTTTTCTACTCCACTAAATGCTACAATCTCATCAAATTTGGTTTTTATTTCGGCACGTTTCATGCCTAAAATTGTGCCATTTAAGAAAATGTTTTCCCTGCCGCTTAGCTCTGGATGAAAGCCTGTACCTACTTCTAATAAGGAGGATACTCGACCATTAATTTCGAACCGGCCAGTGGTGGGTTCGGTAATACGGCTAAGTATTTTTAACAAGGTGCTTTTACCTGCACCGTTACGCCCAATAATGCCAACGGCTTCGCCTTGTTTAATTTCAAAATTAATATCTTTTAATGCCCAAAAAGATTCTTTGGTTTGGTTGCTATTAAAAAGATTATTG